>NZ_JBDJKU010000041.1:0-42734 GCF_039673015.1 Stenotrophomonas sp. TWI1409 | reverse complement strand
GGGGCGTGAGCCGCATGGATGCGGCGACCGAGCTTACATGGACGTACTTGCAGCGGCCCCTGCGCAGTCCACCTGCCCGGCCACGGACAGGTTCCGTGCGCATCCATCCACGGAAGAGAAAAGAACATCAAAAGCAAAGGCAGCCTGGCAGGCCGCCTTTTGTAGAGCCGAGCCCACGCTCGGCTGCTTTGCGGTCAGTCCGCGATGCCGAGCATGGGCTCGGCTCTACACGAGCAAGCGCAGCGCGCGACCGGCTTTTGTTCTTCTTTTTCTTCTCCGTGGGTGGCAGGCCACCGAAATCTGTCAGAGGCCGGTCGGGTTGGGTTCGCGGGGGTGTCAGCCGCATGGATGCGGCTGCCAAGCCTCCAGGGATGGATTCACGGCGTCCCCCGTGCACCCAACCCGACCGGCCCACCACGGCTTTTGCTTTCCACGACCAACCAGACACCACCCACGAGGGGCCGCGCCGTTGGCTGGAAACTACCCGCGATGCCGGATCAACAACTGACTCATCAGCGCCCGCAGCGCCGGCGGCTTCACCGGCTTGGCCATCATTCCCCAGCCACGCTCGGCAGCCATCTCACGCAATCCCGCATCGCGCTCGGCAGTGACCAGCACCACCGGCGGGCGGGCCTGCCACAGCTCTGCCAATGTCTCGTACAGCACCGGGCCGTGGTGGTCACCCATGCGCACATCCAGCAGCACCAGCTCCGGCACGGTTGCCGTCGTGGCCAACTGCAGCGCTGCCTGCGGGCCATCGGCCAGCAGCACCTCGCAGCCCCACCGCTCCAGCAGCGCGCGGCTGGCCGCGCACACGTGCGGATCGTCATCGATTACCCACACACGGCGCCCTCGCAGCGGGTTGTCCGCCGCCGGTTCCTGCGCCAGCACCGGCGCGGGCGCGGTGGCGGGAATCGCGCTGGCGTCGCCGAACGGCACGCCCACAGCGAACACGCTGCCCTGGCCCAGCTGCGAGCGCAGTCGGATCGGGTGTCCGAGCAGGCGGCCGATGCGGTCGACGATGGCCAGGCCAAGCCCGGCACCGCGCTGCTGGCCGTCGTGCAGGCGGCGGAATTCCTCGAAGATCTCGCCCTGCAACGCATCGGGGATGCCGGGGCCCTGGTCGTGCACTTCGATCCACAGCAGGCCCTCGCGGCGGCGGCAGCCGAGCAGCACGCGGCCACGTTCGCTGTAGCGCAGTGCGTTGGACAGGAAATTCTGCAGGATGCGGCGCAGCAGCGCTTCATCGCTGACCACCACCGCATCGGTATCGACCCAGTCCACCACCAGGCCACGTGACTGCGCGGCGATGCCGAATTCGCGCGCCAGTGTCTGCAGCAGCGGCCCGAGCCGGAACGCCTGCACACGGGTCGGCAGGCTGCCCGATTCCAACCGCGCGATATCCAGCAGGCTGTTGAGGATCGCATCCTGCGCGGCCAATGCAGCGTCGATGTGATCGCTGGTCTGCTGCTGCGCCGGGTCGCTCAGCTTGCCGCGCAGCACCGAGACGAACATGCGTGCTGCGTTGAGCGGTTGCAGCAAGTCGTGCACGGCCGAGGCGACGAAGCGGGTCTTGTAGCGGTTGGCCTGTTCGGCCTCGCGGCGTGCTTCGTCCAGGTCGTGGGTACGTTCGGCGATGCGGTGTTCCAGTGCATCGGCCAGCGAGCGCAGTTCGCGTGCAGCATTCTTGTAGCTGGTGATGTCGGCGTAGCTGGTGACGAAACCGCCGTCGGGCAGCGGGTTGCCGCGGATTTCCAGCACCGTACCGTCGTCCTTCTCACTTTCGCGCATGTGCGGACGGCCGCTGCGCAGGTGGTTGAGGCGACGCTCGATGGCCTCGTCGACCGGGCCGGGACCGAGCAGGCCACGGCGTGCGTTGAAGCGGAACAGTTCCTCGATGGGCCGCCCCACGCGCACCAGGTCCAGCGGGAAACGGAACAGTTCCAGGTAGCGCGAATTCCATGCGACCAGACGCAGGTCCCGGTCGATCACCACCACGCCCTGCGGCAGGTGTTCAAGGCTGCGGCTTAGGCCGCTGTCGGCATCGGTGGCGGCCTGCAGCAGGCCATCCTGTGCGGTGCGCAGTTCCTGTGCATGCTGCTTGAGCAGGGTTTCCAGCTCGCGGCGGCTGCGCAGGCGATGCTTGGCCAGGCGCCGGCGCTGCTGCACGAACAGCACCAGGAAGCCCAGCGCCAGCCACGCAGCACCTCCGGTAAGCGCGGCCGCACGGCCGGCGGCTGTGGCGGCACTGGCGTCGTGCAGCAGGTGCAGGTTCCAGTCTTCGGCCGGCAGCGCAAGGCTCTGCCACAGCATCGGCTGCGGCAATGCCGGATCCAGCAGGCGCACCATGCGGCCGCCATCGGCCAGTACATCCTCGGTACGTGCGCGCAGTGGCTGCAGGGTGCGATCGGCGTACTGGCGGGCGTCCAGCATCTCGCGGCGCTCATCGGCGCCCAGTGGGCGCAGCAGGCGGTAGCGCCAGCTGTCACGGTTGGCCAGGAACACCACGTCGTGGTCGTCGCTGGCCAGCACCACGTCAGGGCTGCTCAGCCACTCCTGCTCCAGTGCCGACAGCTCGACCTTGATCACCACCACGCCGAGCCGCCTGCCGTCTTCCTCGATGGCCTGCGACAGGTAGTAGCCGGGCACGCCGGTGGTCATGCCGATGCCGTAGAAGCGGCCGCGGCCCTGGGCCAGCGCCTGGCGGTAATAGGGACGATAGCTGTAGTTCTCACCGACGTTGGTGGTCGGCTGGTCCCAGTTGCTCGCCGCCACCGCCACGCCATCGTGACCGACCAGGGTCAGGGTCGAGGCACGGGTGACTTCATTGGCGCGTTGCAGCTTGAGGTTCAGCCGCTGCCGTTCGGTGGGCGAGGGCGGTACGCGCAGCGCGTGCAGCAGATCCGGATCCAGTGCCAGTACCTGCGGCAAGGTGCCGAAGCGGTCGATGCGCTGCTGCAGGCCCTGGCCATACAACTGCAGCTGGCGTTGTACCTGGCTGCTTTCCTCACCGAGGGCGCGCCGCCAGGCGTAGTGGCCGGCGGCGACCGCACACAGCACGGTGCCGCCGACCATCACCGCGATGGTCAGCAACAGCATCCGGTGGCGGCTGAGCCAGTACATGGCGGCAGTCTACGCAGGGCCGGCGGGCGTGGCGTACACGCCCGCCGGGATCTGACGTGGAAGGGGTCAGAAGTGCATCTGCGCGCGCAGTTCGAAGATCTCCGGCGTGCTGTGCACGCCGCGACGGCTGGCGTCGACCTTGACGTAGTTGGCCTGGAACTTGAAGTGGCTGGTCAGGTACCAGTTCGCACCCAGAGTGAGGTCGTGCTGGCGGCCGCCGAGGATGCTGCCATCGTCGAGGTCCATGCGGCTGTAACGGGCCACCAGTTCCACCGCGCCGTAGTCGTGCGCCGGCTTGATGTTGGCCACCGCACCGGCGTTGTACGGGCGCGATTCGCCGGTCAATACCCAGCTGGCCATCGCGTACTGGCCGCTGCCGGTGTAGTCGGGCTTGCCGTCATGGCGGGTGACCGTGGCGCGCAGGGCTTCGGCCTGCACCGAGAACGGGCCGCGGATCCAGATGCCTTCCAGGCCGGTGCGGCGGATCTGGTCGGCGGTGACCAGCGCGCCGGAATCGACATAGCGGATGTCGGTCAGGCCGGCTTCCGGACGTGCGCGCAGGCGCGCGCTGGCCTCGTGGTGCACGTCGCGGCCATCGCTGTAACCGCGCGGATTTTCCTGCGAGTAGGCCAGGCCCAGGTGGATCACGTCACCCGGCGCCTTCACCGGGGTCCACACCGCACGCACGGCCTGGGTGGTGCCCGGGTTGTCACCCTGCAGGTCCTTGCCGCCATAGGCGCCGGCCTGCAGCAGGTACTGCGGGCGCTCAAGCACCCATTCCACACCCGTGCGGCGGCCAGCGTAGAAGGCCTGCACCGGCAGTGCGGTTTCCAGGAAGCTGCCGGCGCGCGAGGACGTGTTCGCGTCCAGGCCGACCGGGGTCTTCATGTAGCCGAAGCGGAAGCGGCCGATGTCGCGGCCGAAGAAGGCCTTGCTTTCGAAGCGCACGAACACGTCCAGCCAGGTATCGGACTGGAAGTCGTAATAGACCATCGCGTCGTAGACGCCCTTCTTCTTCAGCGTCGCACCGAACTCCTTGCGGCGCACGGCGTCGTCGTCCTCAAGGCCGCTGCCCGAGGAGAAATCGTTGTAGTCGTAGGCGATGTTGGCGGTAGCGGCCAGCTCGGTGCCGTCGCCGAAGGCGTACTTGGTCGGCCAGTTGTCGAAATCGGCAGCCGAAGCGAAGGCGGGAAGCGCGGCCAGCGACAGGGCCAGCAAGGTGGGAATCGGGCGCATGTTGGGTGCGGCTCTCTCAGATTGCGTGTGGACAGGACAACAACGGCCGCAAGGGCCGGAACTTTCGCAATGACGCGCCCGGCCGTTCAGCTCGGGCCACCGGCCTCCCCGTGATCGGGCGGTGCGGCGCCAGTGTAGGCATCGCGGCCGCCTGAACCGGGGGGCTAGTACCAATAGGTTATCTGCGCCAGCGTGCCCGGCGCGTACAAAGGCGTCCATTGGTCGCACCCCCTGCGCGTGCTGCACAGGGCCTGCGGTCAGTTTCCACGGTAACGGTTCCCGTGCAGTCCCGGGGCCGTACGTGCCTGAAAACGCCCCTTCCGGAGTCCGCCATGCACATCCCGACCGCAGCACCGGTGCCTGCAAAGCCGTTGCCGATCTATCGCCAGCTGTACTTCCAGGTGATCGTGGCGATCGTCCTGGGCGCCATCCTCGGCCACTACGAACCGTTGATCGGCGAGAAGATGAAGCCGCTCGGCGATGCCTTCATCAACCTGGTGAAGATGATCATCGCACCGGTGATCTTCCTGACCATCGTCACCGGCATCGCCGGCATGACCCACCTGCGCACGGTGGGCCGCGTATTCGCCAAGGCGATGGCGTACTTCCTGTTCTTCTCCACGCTGGCGCTGATCGTCGGCATGATCGTGGCGCACGTGGTGCAGCCAGGCGCCGGCATGAACATCAATCCGGCCGAGCTGGACCAGACCGCGGTGCACAGCTACGTCGAGAAGTCGCATGACCTGACCCTGGTCGGCTTCCTGATGGACATCATCCCGAAGACGCTGCTCAGCGCGTTCGTCGATGGCAACATCCTGCAGGTGCTGTTCGTGGCCGTGCTGTTCGGCATCGCGCTGGCATCGGTGGGCGAGAAGGGCAAGCCGATCGTGAACTTCCTGGAGGCGCTGGTCGCCCCGGTGTTCAAGCTGGTCCACATCCTGATGAAGGCCGCGCCGATCGGTGCCTTCGGCGCAATCGCCTTCACCATCGGCAAGTACGGTGTTGGCTCGCTGATCAACCTGGCCTGGCTGGTGGGTTCGTTCTACCTCACCGCCTTCCTGTTCGTGGCGGTCATCCTGGGCCTGGTCTGCCGCCTGTGCGGCTTCTCGGTGTTCAAGCTGGCGCGCTACCTGAAGGCCGAACTGCTGCTGGTGCTGGGCACCTCCTCGTCGGAGTCGGCGCTGCCGTCGCTGATGGAGAAGATGGAACGCGCCGGCTGCAGCAAGTCGGTGGTGGGCCTGGTGGTCCCGACCGGCTACTCGTTCAACCTGGACGGCACCAACATCTACATGACCCTGGCCGCGCTGTTCATCGCCCAGGCCACCAACACCGAACTGACCCTGGGCCATCAGATTGCCCTGCTGCTGGTCGCCATGCTCAGCTCCAAGGGCGCGGCCGGCGTCACCGGCGCCGGCTTCATCACCCTGGCCGCCACCCTGGCCGTGGTGCCGGAGGTGCCGGTGGCCGGCATGGCGCTGATCCTGGGCGTGGACCGCTTCATGAGCGAATGCCGCTCGCTGACCAACTTCATCGGCAATGCCGTGGCCACCGTGGTGGTCTCGCGCTGGGAGGGGGCGCTGGACCGCAACCGCCTGAAGCTGGCGCTGGATGGCCGCGAAAGCGAACTGCCGCCGCTGATCGATGCCGTGCCCGAGGCGCTGCCGGCCAGGGGCTGATCCAGGTGTGTGGTACCGCGGGGCCGATCACGACAGTGGTACGGCCCCGCGGCGTTTCAAGGCGTCCCATGGCTGTCATGGGACGCACCGAAGCTGGTGTCGCGGTACCGTCGCATACGGCACGGAATTGTGCGGTCGCAGCATGCCTGCGACAGGATAGCGACAGGTCCAGACGCTCCAACGGGGGTATCATCCCCTGTCCCTTCTGCCCATTCATGTAACCCACATCGATGTCCAACGAAGATTTCAAACAGGCCGCCCTCGATTACCACCGGATGTCCCCGCCGGGAAAGATCAAGGTTTCCGCTACCAAGCCCATGCTGACCCAGCGCGACCTGTCGCTGGCGTATTCGCCGGGCGTGGCGTACGCCTGTGAAGCGATCAAGGCCGACCCGCAGCAGGCCAGCGAGCTGACCGCCCGCGGCAACCTGGTGGCGGTGATCTCCAATGGCACCGCGGTGCTGGGCCTGGGCAACATCGGCGCGCTGGCCGGCAAGCCGGTGATGGAAGGCAAGGGTGTGCTGTTCCAGAAGTTCGCCGGCATCGATGTGTTCGACATCGAAGTGGATGAAACCGACCCGGACAAGCTGGTCGACATCATCGCCTCGCTGGAGCCGACCTTCGGCGGCATCAACCTGGAAGACATCAAGGCGCCGGAATGCTTCGTGGTCGAGCGCAAGCTGCGCGAGCGCATGAAGATCCCGGTGTTCCATGACGACCAGCACGGCACGGCGATCATCGTCGGCGCAGCGGTGCTCAACGCCATGGCGATCACCGGCAAGAAGATCGAGGAAGTGAAGCTGGCGACCACGGGCATGGGCGCGGCCGGCATTTCCTGCGTGAACATGCTGGTGCAGCTGGGCCTGAAGCCGGAGAACATCCTGGCCTTCGACCGCGAGGGCGTGATCCACACCGGTCGTACCGACCTGGACCCGGAAAAGCAGCGCTATGCGCGCGACACCGACAAGCGCACCCTGGCCGAGATCGTCGACGGCGCGGACATCTTCCTGGGCCTGTCGGCGCCGGGCATCCTGACTGCCGACATGGTCAAGACCATGGCGCCGGATCCGGTGATCTTCGCGCTGGCCAACCCGACCCCGGAAATCATGCCGGAACTGGCGCGCGCCGCCCGTCCGGACGCGATCATCGGCACCGGCCGTTCGGATTACCCGAACCAGGTCAACAACGTGCTGTGCTTCCCGTACCTGTTCCGTGGTGCGCTGGACGTGGGCGCGACCGCGATCAACGAGGAAATGAAGATCGCCTGCGTGCGCGCCATCGCGGCGCTGGCGCGTCGTGCGGCCACCGACATGGGTTCGGCCTATGGTGGCGAGACCCCGAGCTTCGGTCGTGAATACCTGATCCCGCGCCCGTTCGACCGCCGCCTGCTGGTGGAGCTGTCGGCCGCCGTGGCCCAGGCCGCGATGGACTCGGGCGTGGCCTCGCGCCCGATCGACGACATGGGCGCCTACCGCGACAAGCTGGCCCAGTTCGTCTACCGCACCAGCCTGATGATGAAGCCGGTCTACGACCGCGCGCGCAGCGACAAGCAGCGCGTTGTGTATGCCGAGGGCGAAGAGGAAGTGGTGCTGCAGGCGGTGCAGAACGTGGTCGATGACGGCCTGGCGCACCCGATCCTGATCGGCCGCCCGGAAGTGATCGAGTCGCGCATCGAGCGCCTCGGCCTGCGCCTGAAGATCGGCGAGAACGTTGAAGTCACCAACATCAACGACGACCCGCGCTTCAACGAGTACTGGCAGTACTACCACGGCCTGACCGGCCGTCGTGGCGTGACCGTGGCCGCGGCGAAGAACCTGATGCGTTCGCGCCCGACCCTGATCGCGGCGGTGATGGTGGCCCGTGGCGAAGCCGATGCGATGCTGACCGGCATCGTCGGCCGCTTCCACAAGAAGCTGGGTTACGTGCGCAGCGTGCTGCCGCTGGAGCCGAAGGTCACCTCGACCTCGGCGATGACCGGCGTGATCAACCAGCAGGGCGTGTTCTTCTTCGTCGATACCCACGTGCAGGAAGACCCGACCGCCGAGCAGCTGTGCGAAGCGACCCTGCAGGCGGCCTACCGCATGAAGCTGTTCGGCATCGAGCCGAAGGTGGCGCTGCTGTCGCACTCCAACTTCGGCAGCCACGATTCGAAGGACGCGCTGAAGATGCGCCAGGTGCGCGAGCTGCTGCTCAAGCGCAACCCGCGTCTGAACGTGGACGGCGAAATGCAGGGTGACACCGCATGGGACGAAGCGCTGCGCCAGAAGCTGCTGCCGGGCTCGACCCTGCAGGGCCGTGCCAACCTGTTCGTGCTGCCGAACCTGGAAGCGGCCAACATCGCCTACAACCTGGTGCGTGTGTTCACCGACGGCGTGGCGATCGGCCCGATCCTGATGGGCGTGAACAAGCCGGTGCACATCCTGACCACCAGCGCGACCTCGCGCAGGATCCTGAACATGACCGCCATTGCAGCGGTGGATGCGCAGATCCGCAAGCAGCTGGAAGCGGAAAAGAAGGCGTAAGCCTTCTTTCCAGCGTCAGCTGCAGAAGCGCGCCCCCCGGGGCGCGTTTCTGTTTCCGCAAAGCGGAAACGGGTAGTGCCGGCCGCTGGCCAGCAACCGCAATCATGTCCACCACCACCGCAGCCGGCCAGCGGCCGGCTCTACCGCCCGCCGGCCTGTGCCACACGCGCTACGCCGCCCGGTCATGTCCCTGCAACGCCGTTGCGGCCCAATACGCCCACGCGGCCCGGCCGTGGGAAGGGACCGGACCGGCCTTCCCACCCTGGGCCCGACCAACTTTTCATGGGCGAGGGTGTCATGCGCAATCGAGTGACGCGTCGTTATTTCCGGCAGCTGTTCGCGCTGTACGCCGGCTTCGTGCAGTCGCGCTGAGGCAGCGATGTGGTAGCGCCGGGCCATGCCCGGCGAGCGCGCAGCGCGGCGCTCTGCATTCCGCCGGGCATGGCCCGGCGCTACCCGTCAGCGCTTGCCGCGGCGTGCTGGCGCCGGCGGCGCATCCGAACGCGGCTTGGCGTACTGCGCCCAAAGTGCCGGCAACGCCTTGCCGGTCTGCTTCTGCCACAGCGCAGGCGTGTAGCGACCATCGCGCAGGGCCTTGTCCAGCGCCAGTACCAGGCCCGGATGCTCGGTCTCGGCCCAGTTCAGGAAGGCGCCGGTGACCCGGTAGCCGCTGTCGACGTTCTGCCCCTTCTCGACCTTGACCGGCAATGCCCAGCCGGCGGCGGCGTTATCCATGCCATAGCGGTCGCGGGCGTAGTCGGCGATGCCTTCCACCAGCCAGCCCGGTACCCGTGCATCGCCGTAGCCGGGATACCCCTGCACGATGTGCATCGCCTCATGGGTAACCAGGTCGATGTCGTTCGGGTGTTGCGCCAGCCAACCCGGATTGATGGTGATCGTCGCCGCCTGTTCCTTGTCGCCAACGAAGGCGATGCCGGTGTAGGCCGGATCGATCACGATGCGCACCATCGACGGCGCCGCCGGATGGAAGTCCGCGCGTTCGCGCAGATAGGCGAAGAAGAACGTATCGATCACCCGCTTGCGCTGCGGCGCGGCCAGGGCGCCACGGGCGTCCTGGTAGTTCAGCGTCACGCCATCGCGGGTCAGCTGCGTATCGAACGCCTGGGTCTGGCCGAAGCTGGAGAAGGACAGGGCAACAAGGGCCAGAGGCAGCAGACGGTAGCGCATTGGACTCATTGTACGGTGCTGGCTGCCAACAGTTCGATCTCCGCCAACGGCAGCCGACCCGGTGCCAGCAGGCGCAGCCGATACTCGCTGTAGCGGCCAGGTTTGGCGATGCGGAACGGACGGGTCTGGCGGGCGGACGCGAAGTCCTCACCACTACGCTGGTCGAGCACGGTCCAGCCGCCATTGCCGTTGCGTGCCTCCAGTGCCCATTCGCCGCCACGGATGCTGCCGTCGCCACTGGTCAACGTGTACATCGTCGGGGTGCCGTCGGTCAGGCCGCTCAGCGCGATGGTTGCGCCACCGCCCAGGCCCACCGTGGTGGTGGCATCGTCATCGACCAGTGCGGGCAGGGCGCGGCCATCGGCCAGCGTTGCTTTCGTACCGCTGCCGAGCAGGTCGTGCAGCAGCTGCGGGCGCTGGCCACGCGCGGTCAACGAGCGCGGCACATCGTCCACGCCACTGCCCCAGCGCGACGGCTGCGGGCCCATCACGAAGTCCAGGGTCGCGCCCTTGGCGATCAGGTCGTGCGGCACCCAGGTCTTCGTCCACGGCGTACCGTTGATCTTCAGCGACTGCACGTAGACGTTCTCACGCGAGTTGTTGGCCGCGTTCACGGTCAGCACCGCGCCACCCTGCAGCTCCACCCGTGCATGCTCGAATGCCGGCGAGCCGATCACGTACTCCGGGGCGCCCATGCGCAGCGGGTACAGGCCCAGCGAGGCCAGTACGTACCATGCCGAGGTTTCACCGTTGTCCTCATCGCCCGGGTAGCCCTGGCCGATCTCGCTGCCGACGTACAACCGCGACAGGATCTCGCGCACGTGCTGCTGGGTCTTCCACGGCTGCCCGGCGTACAGGTACATCCACGGGATGTGGTGCGCCGGCTGGTTGCTGTGCGCATACATGCCCATGCGCACGTCGCGCGCTTCGGTCATCTCGTGGATGGTGCCGCCGTACGAGCCGGCCAGTGCCGGGTCCGCGGTTTCAGGTGTGGCGAAGAAGGTATCCAGCTTCGCCGCCAGCTTTTCGCGGCCGCCATACAACGCGGCCAGGCCTTCGCCATCGTGGGCGGCGGTGAAGGCGAAGGTCCAGCCATTGGATTCGGTGTAGTCGTGGCCCCACACGCGCGGATCGTAGGCCTTTGCGTCCACGCGCCAGCGACCATCGGTCTTGCGGCCCTGGAAGAAGCCTGCCGCCGGATCGAACATCGTCGCGTAACTGGCGGCGCGATGGCGGAAGTAGTCGGCCTCGGTGCTGTAGCGCTCGCGTGCGGCGGGCGCGGTCGCGCGCTTGGCCAGGGCATCGGCCATGTTGGCGATGCCAAAGTCATTGAGTGCGCCTTCCATCGTCCACGACATGCCTTCGTGCACGTCGGCACTGGCATAGCCGCGGAAGGTCGAACGGTTCATGCCCTTGCGGCCGACATGGCGGTCCGGCGGCACCACGGTCGCGTTCTTCAGCGCGGCGGCATAGGCCTCGGCCGGATCGAAACCGCCGACGCCCTTCAGCCATGCATCGGCGAAGGCCACATCGGAGCTGGTGCCGACCATCAGATCGGCGTAGCCCGGCGACGACCAGCGTGCGATCCAGCCGCCGGCGCGGTACTGCTCGATGAAGCCCTGCACCAGCTGCCCGGCATCGTCGGGCGTGAACAGCGCATAGGCCGGCCAGGTGGTGCGGAAGGTGTCCCAGAAGCCGTTGTTGACGAATACCTTGCCGTCGCGCACGGCGGCATAGCTGCGGGTCGCGCTGCCCTCGGTGTTGTCATCGCTGGCACTGGCCTGGTTGGCGTAGCGCCACTCCGGTTCGGCGGCGCTGCCCACGTTCTCATGGCCGGAATTGGGGTACAGGAACAGCCGGTACAGGCTGGAATACAGCGTGGTCTTCTGGTCGTCGCTGGCATCGCCGATGTCGAAACGGGCCAGGCGCGCATCCCATGCATCCTGCGCACGGCCGGCCACGCTTTCCAGCGTATCGGCTGCGGAGATTTCCAGGGCCAGGTTGTGCCGTGCCTGCTCCACCGAGATCAGCGAGGTGGCGATGCGCATGGTCACCCGCCGGTCGCTGCCGGCATCGAGTTTGATGTAACCGGTCGGTCGGCCGGTGTTGAGGCGCCCACTGCTGCGCCACGGCCTGTCGAAGCTGGCCACCACGTACATGCGACTGGCGCCGTTGGACAGGCCGCTGCGCGTATCGGTGTAGCCGGACAGTGTCTGCGTGGCAGCGTCCAGGGTCAGGCCACCGCGTGCATCGACATTGTCGAACAGCAGGTTGGCGTCGCCGCCCTCGGGGAACTCGAAGCGGAACAGCGCGGAATGATCGGTCGGCGCGATGGCGGCCGCGATGCCGTTGTCGAAGCGCACGTCGTAGCGATACGGGCGCGCGCTTTCATGGCTGCGCTCGAATGACAGCGCGCGCTTGCGACGGTCGGCCTCCGGCACGCCACGGCTGGCCGAGGGCATCACCTGGAAGGTCTGGCGGTCGCCCATCCACGGGCTGGGCTGATGGCTCAGCGCAAGCGCCTGCAGCTGCGGACGGTTCTGTGCGTCGTTCTGTTCGTTCCAGCGGTACAGCCAGTTCAGTGCGCCAGCATCGGTCACCGGGGTCCAGAAGTTGAATCCGTGCGGTACCGCGGTGGCCGGGAAATTGTTGCCGCGCGAGAAGGTGCCGCTGGCCTGGGTGCCACGGGTGGTCAGCACCCAGTCGGAGACGCGCGCTGGCTGCTGACGTGGCACTGTGTCCAGGCGCACGTCATCGATCCAGCCCGAGACAGGTGCACCGTCGGCACTGGCCACGTCCAGTTCGATCGCCACCACGCGGCGGCCCTTCAGCGCGGGCACGTCGCCCAGCCGCACCGCCTTGCGCGCCCACTGCTGCGGATACAGCGTCTTCGAATCGCCCTGCGCGCGCGCACCGATGGCCACGCCATGCTGGTCGCGTGCAGCGCTGGCCGAAACGCGGCTGTCATCGTCCAGCAGCAGGTCCAGTGACACATAGGTCGAGGCCACGGTGTCCTTGCCGACGATCTCCGGCAGCACCAGCCACGACAGGGTGGTATCGGCCTCGATGGTCATGTCCGCCTTGAACAGCTCGCGTCGCGCGCTGCCGCCTTCGCTGCTGTAGCGCAGTGCATGCAGGCCGCTGTAGCCCGCATTGCGCTTGGCGGCGTAAGGCGCAGCAGGGCCGTTGCCGATCGTGACCTGCAGTGCGCCTGCGGCCGGTGCCGGCGTCGGCTGGCCCGGTTCGAACGAGGTCTGCAGTCCCTGTGCCAGCACCGGCATCGCGGTAGTCGCACAGGCCAGGGCCAGGGCGAGCGGAAGCAGGGCGCGGCGTGGATCGGACAGGGTCATGCAGGGGTCTCCCGGAAGGGCAGGCGGCGGGCAGAACCCGCATCGGCGGACACCACGGACAGCATCGCTCCGCCCGCCGGGATGGCAGTGGAAGAAGCGATGCCGGTCCGGTGGGGGCGGGCCATGCGATCGGGTCGGATTGGAGTGGGCCGGTTTACGACCTGGCCCGATCCTGCAACAGCCGTGGCAACCTGACAAGTGCCATTTAGTTCGATCCAAATGCGGGAAATATCGTTTTCGGCGGATTTTCGGCGTGAACCTGCAGGATCGATCGGGAATTTCCGCCGGCACCCCGTCCCGAGGTGGCATGCAAGGCCGCAGGGAATCGGCCCGGTACGCGCAAAGACCCGTTGCGGCGCAATGTCGGGGCGGCCCAGATGCTAGAATCACAGGCCTCGCAACCCGTTCATCGACATCCGCCATGAGCCATACCGCCACTGCGCCCGCCAACGCCGAGAAGCGCTACACCGTGCACCGCAGCGATCTGCCGCTGAGCTGCCCGACCCCGGAAATGGCGCTGTGGAACTCGCATCCGCGCGTGTACCTGCCGATCGAAGACGAGCCCAACGGCGAAGCGCAGTGCCCGTACTGCGGTTCCGTGTTCGTGCTGGCCGACTAAGCGGCCGCCCCTTCGATGCGCCGATTGACCGTGGTGCAGTTGCTGCCGGCGCTGCACTCCGGCGGTGTCGAGCGCTCGACCCTGGAAATTGCTGCGGCCCTGGTCGCTGCCGGCCATCGTGCGCTGGTGGTCTCCGCCGGTGGCCGCCTGGTGCAGCCGCTGCTCGATAGCGGTGCCGAGCACCTCACCCTTGATATCGGCCGCAAATCGCTGCTGACCCTGCGCCACCTGCCGACCCTGCGCCGCCTGTTCGCTGAAGTTGGCGCCGACATCGTGCATGCCCGTTCGCGGCTGCCGGCCTGGCTGGGCCTGTACGCGATCCGCGCGATGCCTGCCGCACAGCGCCCGCATTGGGTGACCACCGTGCACGGGTTGAACTCGCCCAGCCGCTACAGCGCGGTGATGACCAGCGGTGAACGCGTGATCTGCGTGTCCAATACCGTGCGCGACTATGTGCAGCGGCACTACCCCACGGTTCCCGGAGCGAGGCTGCAGGTGATTCCGCGCGGCGTCGATGTCGCACAGTTTCCCCGCGTGGCCCGCGCCGACCGTCGGCCACGACTGGCGCTCGCAGCCGATTACCCGTGGCTGGCGCAGGTTGAGGGCCCGCTGCTGCTGCTGCCGGGGCGGGGCACCCGGCTGAAGGGGCATGCTCATGCGCTGCAGTTGCTGGCGGATGTGCGCGCGGCCGGTGTGCCGGCACAGCTGTGGATGCTGGGCACCGATGAACCCGGCCGTGAAGCCTACGTGGCCGACCTGCGCCGGCAGGCGGCTGCTTTGGGCGTGACCGACGCCGTGCAGATCAGCACGCCGACCGCGCGCATCGCCCAGGCCTATGCGGCCAGCGATCTGGTGCTGCAGCTGTCGGACAAGCCCGAAGCGTTCGGCCGCACCGTGGTCGAAGCGTTGTCGGTCGGTCGCCCGGTACTGGGCTGGGACCATGGCGGCGTCGGCGAACTGCTGCAGCAGCTGCAGCCGGCCGGCGCCGTGCCGCTGGGCGATGCACGGGCGCTGGGTGAACGTGCGCTGGCCCTGCTGGCGCAGCCGCCGTCCTTGCCGACCCGCATCCCGTTTACCCTGCAGGCCATGCAGCGCGACACCCTCCGCCTCTATGCCGACCTCGCCGGCTGACCCCGCAACCCTCGTGCGCGAGGACCGCGCCGGGCGCTGGGCGCCCTGGTGGGTGCTGGCGTACGTGGCGCTGTGGCCGTTGCCGGGCATCGCTGAAACCGTGCTGGGTCTTGGTGCGCTCTATGCCGCGGTGCGCATGATCATGCGCCGCCTGCAGCGCCGCCCGCACCTGCTGACACCCGCCGCGTGGGCGCTGACCTCGATCCTGTTCCTCGGTTACTGGCTGCCGCAGGCGTTCTCCGCCTTCGATGCGATCGATCCGGCGGCGTCGTGGACCAAGGCGGCCGCCGGCCTGCGCTACCTGCCCTTCATGTGGCTGGTGGCGATCGCCGTGGCCACGCCGCAGCGGCGCCGCCTGATCTTCGGTGGCCTGGCGCTGATCACCGCGCTGTGGACGTTGGATGCGCTGGTGCAGTCGGTGGCGGGCACCAGCCCGTGGTTCTGGTCGCTGCAGCAACTGAAGCTCGCCGTCAGCGGCCATGCGCTGTGCCCGGCCGAGGAAGCCGCGCTGGCCGACCGCCTCAGTGGCGCGCTCGGGCCGTGCAACCTGAAATTCGGCCAGGTGCTGGCCAGCCTCTCGCCGTTCCTGCTGCTCCCCGCCGCACGCCGCTTCGGCACGCCGGGCTGGCTGCTCGCCGGTGCGGCGCTGGCCATCGTGCTGCTGCTGGCCGGTTCGCGCGCGTCCTGGATCACCTTCGCGGTGATCGTGGCCTACAGCGGCGTGCGCCAGCTCGGTTGGAAGCGCCTGGGCCTGCTGGCGGTGGTCGGCCTGCTGGCCGCGGCGGCACTGACCGCCAGCGTGCCGCAGCTGCGCGAGCGTGTGGCGCGCACCGCGATGGCCTGGGACGGCGGCACCGAGGGCGTCGACCAGGCGCTGTCCGGACGTGGGCGCATCTGGAGTGCGGCCGGTTGCATGATTGCCGGGCACCCGATCAACGGCGTGGGCGCACGCGGCTTCCGCGATGCGTACCCGCAGTGCGTCGGTGACGATGGGCCCGCGGTGTGGGGCGCCGAACCGGCGCTGCACGCACACCAGATCGTGCTGGAAATCCTTGCCGAAACCGGCGTGCTGGGCCTGCTGTTGTGGCTGGCCGCCGTCGCCCAGGCGTGGCGCGCCTGGCGTTTCGCACCGCCCGCGGCCCGTGACCGCGCGCGCCCTGCGATGCTGGCGCTGGCCGCCACCGTGTTCCCGCTCAACACCCACCTTGCGTTCTATTCCGCATTCTGGGGGGGGCTGACCGTGCTGCTGGCCGCGTTGTTCGCCGGCAGCCTGTTGGCCCGCGAAACGGACGACACGCCGACGGTGGTGTGATCGTCCATCCACGCATGGCGTGGCTCTACTCCACGTACCGAACAAACGTCCCCATGGTGGATCCACGCCATGGCGTGCATGGGGCGGTCACCGAACGAACGTCGCCGTAGTAGATCCACGCCATGCGTGGATGGGGCTTTACCGACGCAAACACGCGCCAACCTCCACTAGCCGTGCCTCCGTTTGTATCGCACGCTTAGGCCATGGCCAGCCCAAGACTCCGCTACGGTCGTTACTCCTGCACCGGTAACGTCTATTCACTGACTACGGTAACCCTCGATCGTGAACCCTTCTTTGCCGATGCTTCCAACGTAGCGATTCTGGTTGAAGCACTGCGCTTAGTAGAGCGCAAGGGCGTGAGCCACAGCTTCACCTGGGTGGTGATGCCCGACCACCTGCACTGGTTGATGGAATTGCGCGGGGGAACCCTGGCCGAGTGCATGGCCCTGCTCAAATCACGCAGCAGCCGGCTGCTGAATCGGCGATTGGAGCGGCGAGGGTCGCTGTGGCAGCACGGTTACCACGATCACGCCGTACGCAGCGATGAATCCCTTCACGAGAAGGCGATGTACATCCTGGCCAATCCGGTCCGTGCGGGCTTGGCGTGCGTGATGGGGGAGTACCCGTACGCCTGGTGCCGCTGGCCGTTGTGAATCCCGGCACGGAATCGAAGAGCATCCACGCATGGCGTGGATCTACTTCAGAATGCCCCACGTCATTGAATCCACGCCATACGCGGATGAAGCCGCACAAGGCAGTAGATCCACGCCATGCGTGGATGAAGCCATCCCTCCCACCGCTACTTGTAGAAATCGCTCCGGCCGCCGGGCTGGCGCTTGAACCGCCGATGGATCCACAGGTACTGGTCCGGGGCTTCGCGCACCATTTCTTCGATGGCCTGGTTGACCCGCGTGGTATCGGCTTCCACATCCTCGCTGGGGAAATTCTCCAGCGGTGCGCCGATCTTCAGGAAGTACTTCCCGCCCTCGCGGCGGTGGAAGTACGGAATCACCGCGCAGCCGGTCATCCGCGCCAGCTGGTGGGTGGCGGTAATGGTGGATGCGGTATGGCCGAAGAACGGCACGAACACGGTGTCCTTGCCACGCATGTCCTGATCCGGCGCATACCAGAGGAAGCCGCCCTTCTTCAGGTGGCGCACGGTCGCGCGGATGTCCTCGTTGGCGAACATCGCCTTGGCATAACGCAGGCGGCCAAGCTTCACCGCCCATTCGTACACCGGGTTCTTGTGCTTGCGGTACATGCCTGAAAGATCGACGTAGTCGCACAGCAGGCGGCCGCACATCTCCAGGGTCATGAAGTGGCCGGAGACCAGCAGCACGCCGCGGCCTTCGGCCTGCATCTGCCGCAGATGCTCGAGGCCTTCGATCTTCACCTGCGGGCGGATGCGGTCGATGCTGCCCCACCAGGCGCGGATGCACTCGAGCACGCCCACGCCCAGCGCGTCGAAGCTGTCGCGCACCAGGCGCTGGCGCCAGGCTTCGTCCTTCTCCGGGAAGCACAGCTGCAGGTTGACCTCGGCGGCGCGGCGGCGGCTGCCGAGCAGGCGCCAGCTGATCCAGCCGACGCCCCGGCCGAGCGCACGCTGCAGCATCCACGGCAGGCGGGCGATGGCGAAGGCGCCGAGCATGGCGGCGAACATCGGCCAGTTGCGGGGATCGCGCAGCGACGGGCGGACGGCGGTGGTGGCATCTGACATGGCGCCATTCTACCAACCCGGCTGCGTGTCTTTCCCGGGGGGCTCCCGTATCCTTGCCGCATGCGTAAAGACCCTGTCGAATGGATCCTGCGCGGCCTGTACTCGGCCGTGCTCTACATCCTGCTGCCGATCACCGTGTACCACCTGGTCTGGCGCGGTTTCCGGGTCCGTGAATACTTCCGGCGCTGGGACGAGCGTTATGCCTCGTATCCGCAGCCGACCGGCCAGCCGCGGGTCTGGCTGCACGCGGTCTCGGTGGGCGAGGTCAATGCCGCCGCGCCGCTGGTGAATGCCCTGCGCCAGCAGCGTCCGGACATCCGCTGGGTCATCACCACCATCACCCCGACCGGTTCGGAGCGCGTGCGCGCGCTGTGGGGAGACGCGCTGGATCACGTCTATCTGCCGTACGACGTACCGGGCAGTGTCAACCGCTTCCTCGGCCATTTCCAGCCCAGCCTGGCACTGATCCTGGAAACCGAGCTGTGGCCGAACATGCTGTTCGGCTGCCGCGACCGTCGCATCCCGGTCTACATCCTCAACGCCCGCCTGTCCGCGCGTTCGCTGCGCGGTTACCGGGTGCTGGCGGCGCTGATCCGCCGTGCGCTGCGCACGGTCACCTGCGTGGCCGCGCAGTCGCAGGACGACGCCGAGCGCTTCGTGCAGCTGGGTGCTGCGCGTGAACAGGTGCAGGCGCTGGGCAACCTCAAGTTCGATATCGCCACGCCGGATGTGCAGGGCTTCGTCGAGCAGTTCCACGCCTGCGTGCCCGCCGGGCGCCCGGTGTGGATCGCGGCCAGTACCCACGATGGTGAGGAGCAGGCGGTGATCGACCTGCATCGGCGCCTGCGCCAGCAGCACCCCGACCTGTTGTTGCTGTGGGCGCCGCGGCACCCCGAGCGCTTCCCGAAGGTGGAGGCGCTGGCGCGCGAGCAGGGCTGGAACGTGACGACCCGTCGCGCGAAGCAATGGCCGGAGGCCGGCACGGATGTATTCGTCATCGACACCCTGGGCGAGCTGATGCCGTTCTATGCCTGCGCGCAGGTCGCCTTCGTCGGCGGCAGCCTGCAGCCGATCGGTGGCCACAATCTGCTGGAACCGGCGGCGATGGGCACTGCCGCTGTGACCGGCCCGCACCTGCACAACTTCGCAGAGATCTCACGGCGCATGCGTGAGGCCGGTGCCTTGCTGATCGGCGAGGACGTGCAGGCGGTAGGTGACCTGCTGCAGCACCTGCTGGGCGACGCTGCGGCGCGCGAGGACATGGCCCGTGCTGGATGCACGCTGGTCAGCAATGGCCGCGGTGCCCTGCAGCGCACGTTGGCGCTGGTCGCGCCACATCTGCCGCCGCCGCGCAGCTGAGCCGGGCAGCAACACCGCCAGGGCGGACACTACGTGGACCGACTGACGTGATCGACTGCATCAATTCTGCTTAGCAACCGGATTCCTGTCGCAGCAGGACCGGATGCGTGGCTGCGAACGTGTTTGTGGTCACATCGCGATGCGCACGGTACGGATTCTGATACCGCCCTTTGGCGCAGGCTGCCAGCCTGCTGTCGACCGCGCATGGGCGGAATCAAGAGGGCTTGCGATGGACAGCGACAACCGCCGTGGCCGGCACGCGCTGCTGGGAATGGATCACTTCGCGTTGGTGGCGTTGACCTTGTTGCTGGGGGGCAGCGTGATCGCCCTGGTCGGCCAGTACACCGCCGCCCAGGCCGGCCCGGCCATCGTACTGAGTCTGCTGCTGGCCGCACTGGGCACAGCGCCGATGCTGTATTGCCTGCACGTGCTGAACCAGCAGCAGCCGGAAGCCGATGGCCTGCACGGCCCGCTGCGGGCCGCTTGGGGCACGGCAGTCGCGCGCCTGCTGGGTGCTGTGCTGCTGCTGGAGCTGGTGGTGACCAGCGCCGGCGTGGCGCAGTCCATGGCGGGCCACGCGCGTGCGGTGTTTGCCAGTCGCGGTATTGAAACCGGTAGCGCATTGCCGGATCCGGTGATGGCCGTCACCAGCCTGCTGGTGCTGGGTGCGTTCGTGTTGCTGCCTCCGCGTCGCATCGCGCTGATGGTCTGCGTGCTGTTGACGGCGAAGATCGGTGTAGGGCTGTTGCTGCTGGCGCTGGCGGTCCGCCATGTGCACTACGCGAACTGGATTCCGTGGCTGCCGGACGCCACCGCGCCCTATCGGTTCGGACCTGGCGGTGTGCTGGCGGCAAGCGTGCCCTTGCTGGCGGTGTTTGCCAGTGTGGGTCTGGCATTGGGGTTTCCTGGGCGTGGCCCGCAGGTGCGTGCGCAGTCACCAGGGCTGCTGGCGGCCGCGCTGCTGCTGGCAATGCTGCTGCTGATCGTGCTGGCGGCGTTGCAGGCCGGCCTGGTCGAGTTCCCGGCATTGGCCAGTACGCGGCCGTTGTCGGTGGCATTGCAGGGCCATCCGCAGTTGCAGTGGCTGCTGCCGTTGCTGCCGCTGGCGGGCATGGCCGGGTTGGCAGCACTGCTGCTGGTGCTGTTGTCGTTGGCCACACATCTGGCAGCGCAGCTCTGGCCTGTGGCCGCGGATGAAGCGCCCGGGTTCCGGACGCGGCTGATACCGGTCACCGTGGTGCTGGCGGCGCTGCTGGCGTTGGGAACACCCGTCGATGCATTGCCGGTGCTGCCGGGCCCGGCCACCCTGCTGGTGATGGCGGCTTTGTGCCTGGCAGCACTGCGTGTGCGCGCGCCTATGCCGGGGGCTGCGATGGTGCTTGCGCCCCTGGCCGCGGCGCTGTGCGTGCTGGCCGCAGTGGAGCGGGCAGGCGCGTGGCCGGGCTGACGGCCGGCGGATCTGCGCCATGCCTGGGTGGGGCCGTACGCGCTGCCCACAAAAAAGCCACCCTCCCGGGTGGCTTCTTCGTTGCCGGCAGGGCGACGACTCAGTGCGTGGTCGTCGACGGGTTGCCCGCGTCCTGGGTCAGCAGGCGGTTCACGTCCTGCAGCTCGGCCACGTCCAGCGCACCCAGCGACTGGCTCAGCAGCAAGCGGTTCTGCAGGAAGGTGTAGCGGGCCTGTGCATAATCCAGCTGCGCCGAGAACAGGATGCGCTGGTTCTGGATCACGTCCAGCACGGTACGGGTACCGACTTCCAGGCCGACCTGCGACGCGTCGTACGCGCTCTGCGCCGAGACCACCGCCAGGCGGCGGGCTTCCACTTCGCTGATGCCCTGCACCAGGGTCTGGTAGGCATTGCGGGTGTTGCGGTCCAGGGCACGCTTCTGCTGCTCGTAGCCGTCCTGGGCGATGTCGCGCTGGGCCAGTGCCTGGCGCACGCCGGACTGGGTGGCACCACCGGCGAAGATCGGCACGCTCAGGGTCAGCCCGATGCTGTTGGTGCGTGCATCCGGCGACAACGAGCCGGCACCGGTGCTGTCGCCCCAGGTGGCGGTCTTGCCCCAGCTGCCGCCCAGCGACAGGGTCGGGTAATGGCCGCCACGAGCGGCCTGCACGCCAGCCTCGGCGGCGCTGACCTTCAGTTCCTGGGCCTTCAGCGCCGGATTCTGGTTGGTGGCCTGGTGCACCAGCTCATCGATGTTGCCACGGTTGGCCGGCACTTCCGGGCGGAAGTCCGCCGGCAGGCCGCGCAGGTTGACCACCGGCTGGCCGGTCAGTTCGGTCAGGGCCTGGTAGTTATCGGCCAGGGTGTTCTGCGCAACGATGGTGTTGGCACGTGCCTGGTCGTACTGGGCGCGTGCTTCGTGCACGTCGGTGATCGGCGCCAGGCCCACTTCCAGGCGCTTGTCGGCGAAGTCGAACTGCTTCTTCGCGGCCGCTTCATTGGTCTGTGCGGCGTTCAGCGATTCGATCGCCACCAGCACGTTGAAGTAGGCCGCCGAGGTGCGCACGATCAGGCTGTCGTTGGCCGAATCGAGGGTGAAGTCCGCCGCCTTGCTCAGCTCGCGCTGCGAACGCAGGTTGTTGATCTGGGTCCAGTTGAACAGCGTCTGGCTCCCTTCGATCGTGTAGTTGCGGCGCTTGCTGGTCACGGTGCCGGAGTTGGCGTCATGGTCCGCCTCGCTGCGCGAGCGGTTCAGCGTGGCCTGGCCGTTGATCTGCGGCAGCAGGGCAGCGCGGGCCTGCACGGCGCCTTCCTTGTCGTACAGCCGGGTGGATTCGGCGGCGGACAGCTGCGGATCGCCATTGCGCGCCATTTCGTAGACCTGCAGCAGGTCGGCGGCATGGGCGGACAACGGCAGCAGGGCAGTGGCCAGCGCAACAGCGAGGGATCGGCGGATCATTGCGGCTTCCTTGGACTCAGAGGTGGAACTGGGGGGCCGGGGCGGCACCACGCAGGTAATCAATATCGGTCTCGAACAGGGACTCGGTGCTGCCGTCGGCCTTGACCAGCAGGGCCTCCATCGCCGGCGAACGGCCATGGATCACGAACAGGCGACCACCCGGACGCAGCCACGAGGCGAACTGTGACGGCACCACGTCGACCGCACCAGTGACACAGATCACGTCAAAGCGGCGTTCGGTCTGCCAGGACAGGGCGTCAGCCACTTCCACGCGGACGTTGGTGCCCAGGCCGGAAGCGTCCAGGCGGGCACGCGCGGCGGCGGCCAGTTCCGGGTCGATCTCCAGGCTCAGCACGTCGCGCGCCAGCGCGCCGATGCAGGCTGCCAGGAAGCCGCTGCCGGTGCCGATTTCCAGCACTTCGTCACCCGGCTGCAGATCCAGTGCCTGCAGGGTACGGCCCTCGATGACCGGCTTCATCATCTTCTGGCCATGGCCGATCGGGAGTTCAACATCGGCGTAGGCCAGCGCCCGGTGCGCGTCGGCGACGAAGGCCTCGCGCGGCAGGCGGGCCAGGACGTCGAGCACCTTGATGTCCAGCACGTCCCAGGGACGGATCTGCTGTTCCACCATCAGTTCGCGGGCGTGGGCGTAATCAATCGTCATGAGGTTCAAATCCAGCGCAGTGGGCCGGCCATTTTACCGGTGCCGGAGGCCGGCGGCGCGCCCAGAGCATCAGCTGCCGGGTGGCCGGGGTCGCAGTGCCGGAAGTCATCGCGACCTCCGGTTCGTTCAGTTTTGGTTATCCGGCCGTCCTGGCCCCTCGTGGCGCATAGGCGCGCAGGAAGAAGTCGATGCTGGCGGTCACGTGGGTGAGAGGGTCGCATTCCACTGGTGACAGTGGCATGCCGCACATCATATGCATGTGCACTTCGCCCTTGACCAGGGTCAGGAACTGCTGGCCGGCCAGGTAATAGTCGGGGATGTCCAGCTCGCCGCGTTCGCCGCGCGCGCGCAGGAAATCGGCCAGGGCCTCGCAGGTACGTTCCGGGCCGGCCTGCCAGAACAGCTCGCGCAGGCGTTCGTCGGTCTCCGGCGCCATCATCATGCGCTGGATCGAGATCGCTGCGTCGGAGGTGATCAGTTCGAAGAAGGCCAGGCCGATGCCGATCAGCTGGTCGCGCAGGGGGCCGTCCGCGTCCGCCACGAACAGCGCGTCAGGCAGCATTTCAATGCATTTTGACTGCACGGCCTCGGAGAACAGGGTTTCCTTGTCGCCGAAGTGGCTGTACACAGTCAGCTTCGAGACGCCGGCCTGAGCGGCGATGGTGTCCATGCTCACGCCGGTATAGCCCTGTTCGATGAACAGTGCCTTGGCTGCTTCAAGGATCGCCGCGCGCTTGCCGAGGTCCTTGGGACGCCCGGGTCCGGCGGCCTTGGCAGCGGGCTTGGCCGACGGCTTGCGGGAAGTGGGAGAACTCATCGCGACAATACTAGACCAAGCGGTTCGATATTTATACTATACCGGCCGGTTTATTAAATTGGGCCGGCAGTCGCGGCTCTCCCTTAGTTGCAACCCTGCGTTTTCAGGACGTTGACCGATGAAGATCGTGCGCTGGATGGGCGGTATGGTGTGGGTGGCTGCGCTGGCAGCCTGTTCGGGACAGGAACAGGCGCCACAGGCGGCCGTACCGGTGCTGGTGGTTCACCCCGGCGAACAGGCCGGGCAGGCCCCGGCGGCGTTCCCGGGCACGGTGCGTGCCCGGCAGGAAAGCCCGCTGTCGTTCCGCGTCGGTGGCAACCTGGTCAAGCGCCATGTCGATGCCGGGCAGCGGGTCAAGAAGGGCGATGTGCTGGCCGAGCTGGACGTGGCCGACTTCGCGCTGCAGGCCCGCGCCTCGCAGGCGCAGCTGGCTGCGGCCGAAGCCGATCTGGTACGTGCCCGCGATGACCTCAAGCGTTACCAGGTGCTGGCCGACCAGCAACTGGTCAGCCGCTCGCAGCTGGACCAGCAGTCCGCCGCCTTCAAGGCCGCACAGGGCCAGGCCAACGCCGCCCGCGCCAACCTCGATGTGCTGCGCAACCAGGCCGATTACGCCCAACTGCGCGCACCGGCCGACGGCGTGATCGCCAGCCGCGAGGCCGAGGCCGGGCAGGTGGTGTCGGCCGGCCAGACCATCTTCAACCTGGCCGCCGATGGCGGGCGCGAAGTGCTGATCGACCTGCCCGAGGCCACCATCCGCGACTATGCGGTGGGCCAGCCGGTCGAGGTGGAACTGTGGAACCGTCCTGGCCAGCGCCTGCCGGGCACGATCCGCGAGATCGCCGCCGCCGCCGATCCGCAGGCACGTACCTACGCGACCCGGGTCAGCCTGGCCGCCGATGCGCTGGCCGATGTCGAACTGGGCCAGAGCGCACGCGTCTACAGCAGCGCCGGCCGCCACGGCACCCTGCAGCTGCCGCTGGGCGCGCTGCAGCGCGGTGCCAACGGTACCGCCAGCGTGTGGCTGGTCGACCCGGCCAACAGCACGCTGAAGGCTGCAGCGGTCACCACCGGTGCGTTTGGCAGCGAGACCGTGCCGGTGCTGTCCGGCGTGAGCGCAGGTGACTGGGTGGTTGCTGCTGGTGGCCATCTGCTGCGTGCCGGTCAGCCGGTGATCGCCGTGGACCGGCAGAACCGTCCGGTGCTGAAGCCGGCCGCGCCGGCCGCTGCCGCCAAGGCCAAGGAGTAAGCCGGTGCGCCGCTTCAATCTCTCCGAGTGGGCGCTGGCCAACCGACCCCTGGTGCTGTTCGCGATGCTGGCGTTCGCGCTGATCGGTGCGTGGTCGTACAAGCATCTGGGCCAGTCCGAAGATCCGCCGTTCACCTTCAAGGCGATGGTGGTGCGCACGCTGTGGCCGGGCGCTACCGCCGAACAGGTCTCGCGGCAGGTGACCGAGCCGCTCGAGAAGGCGCTGATGAATACCGGCGAGTACGAGTTCATCCGCTCGTATTCGCGGCCGGGCGAGTCGCAGATCATCTTCATGGCGCGCGACAGCCTGCGGTCCAAGCAGATCCCCGACCTCTGGTACCAGGTGCGCAAGCGTGTGGGGGACATCCGCCCGACACTGCCGCGTGAAATCGTCGGTCCGTTCTTCAACGACGAGTTCGGCGATACCTACGGCAACATCTATGCGTTGACCGGCAAGGGCTTCGACTACGCGGTGATGCGTGATTACGCCGACCGCATCCAGCTGGAGCTGCAGCGCGTGCCCGACGTCGGCAAGATCGACTTGGTCGGACTGCAGGACGAGAAGGTGTGGATCGAGCTGTCCAACACCCGCCTGGCCACGCTGGGCGTGTCGATGCAGCAGGTGCAGCAGGCACTGGCCGACCAGAACGCGGTCACCGGCACCAGCTTCTTCGAGACCGCCACCGACCGCGTGCAGCTGCGCGTGACCGGCCAGTTCAACGACATCGACGCCATCCGCCAGTTCCCGATCCGTGCTGGCGACCGCACCGTGCACCTGGGCGACATCGCCGAGGTCAAGCGCGGCTTCGCCGACCCGGCGTCGCCGAAGATGCGCTTCATGGGCGAAGAGGCCATCGGCCTGGCGGTGGCGATGAAGGATGGCGGTGACATCCTCAAGCTCGGCGCCAACCTCGATGCAGAGTTCGAACGCCTGCAGAAGACCCTGCCGGCCGGCATGCAGCTGCGCAAGGTGTCCGATCAGCCGCAGTCGGTGGAGGAGTCGGTCGGCGAGTTCGTGCAGGTGCTGACCGAAGCCGTAGTGATCGTCTTGCTGGTCAGCTTCTTCTCGCTGGGCCTGCGCACCGGCCTGGTGGTAGGTGTGACCATCCCGCTGGTGCTGGCGATGACCTTCTTCGTCATGCACTACTTCGACATCGGCCTGCACAAGATCTCGCTGGGCGCGCTGGTGCTGGCGCTGGGCCTGCTGGTGGACGATGCGATCATCGCGGTGGAGATGATGGCCACCAAGATGGAGCAGGGCTACGACCGCCTGCGTGCGGCCAGTTTCGCCTGGGAGTCGACCGCGTTCCCGATGCTGACCGGTACGCTGATCACGGCGGCCGGCTTCCTGCCGATCGCCACGGCGGCATCGAGCACGGGTGAGTACACCCGCTCGCTGTTCCAGGTGGTGACCATTGCGCTGGTGGTGTCGTGGATCGCGGCGGTGCTGTTCATCCCGTACCTGGGCGACAAGATGCTGCCGGACCTGTTCAATCCGCAGCCGCCGAAGCCGGGCAGCCTGTCCGCGCGCTGGCTGGCCAAGCGCCAGCAGTGGGCCGACCGCTATCCGGCGCTGGCCAACCTGATCGCGCCGCCGCAGCACGGGCACGACCATGATCCGTACCAGCGCCCGTTCTATCGCAGCTTCCGTCGCTTCCTCGATGGCTGCCTGCGCCACCGCTGGTGGGTGATCGCCGCGACCATCGCCCTGTTCGTGTTCTCGCTGATGATGTTCCGCTTCGTGCCGCAGCAGTTCTTCCCGGATTCGACCCGGCCGGAACTGATGGTGGACATCGAGCTGGCCGAGGGCGCGTCGCTGCGCTCGACCCAGGCCCAGGCAGAGAAGCTGGAGAAGCTGCTGTCCAACCGCGATGGCATCGCCAACTACGTGTCCTACGTGGGCACCGGTTCGCCACGCTTCTACCTGCCGCTGGACCAGCAGCTTCCGGCCACCAACTTCGCCCAGTTCGTGGTGCTGGCCAAGGACATCAAGTCGCGCGAAAGCACCCGCGACTGGCTGCTGCATGAGGTGATCCCGAAGTTCCCGGACGTACAGATGCGCGTCACCCGCCTGGAGAATGGTCCGCCGGTCGGTTACCCAGTGCAGATGCGCATCTCCGGCGAGCACATCGAGAAGGTGCAGGCGATCGCACGGCAGGTCGAGGCCAAGGTGCGTGAAAACCCGCACGTGATGAACGTCAACCTGGACTGGAGCGAGCCGAGCAAGGTGGTGCGGTTGGTGATCGACCAGGAGCGTGCGCGCGCGCTGGGTGTGAGCAGTGCCCAGGTCAGCCAGTTCCTGTCCAGCTCGCTGGCCGGGCAGTCGGTGAGCGTGTATCGCGAAGGCAACCGCCAGATCGAGATGCTGCTGCGCGGGCCGGCCGATGAACGCAACCAGCTGGAGCTGCTGTCCAGCCTGTCGATGCCGACCGCCAACGGCGGCAGCATCACGCTGTCGCAGGTGGCGACGATGGAGTACGGCTTCGAGGATGGCATCATCTGGCACCGTAACCGTCTGCCGACGGTGACCGTGCGCGCCGACATCAGTGATGGCATGCAGCCACTGGACGTGGTGCATCAGATCCTGCCGACGCTGGATGGCATCCGTGCCGAACTGCCGAATGGCTACCTGCTGGAAACCGGCGGTACCGTGGAGGATTCGGCACGTGGCCAGAACTCGATCAAGGCCGGCATGCCGCTGTTCCTGGTGGTGGTGGCCACGCTGCTGATGCTGCAGCTGCGCAGCTTCTCGCGTGCGGCGATGGTGCTGGTGACCGCGCCGCTGGGCATCATCGGTGCGACCCTGTTCCTGCTGCTGTTCCGCGCCCCGTTCGGCTTCGTGGCGCTGCTGGGCACGATCGCGCTGGCCGGCATGATCATGCGCAACTCGGTGATCCTGATCGACCAGATCCAGCAGGACATCGATGCCGGGCATGACCGCTGGCATTCGATCATCGATGCCACGGTGCGCCGCTTCCGCCCGATCGTGCTGACCGCGCTGGCGGCGGTGCTGGCGATGATTCCGCTCTCGCGCAGTGCGTTCTATGGCTCGATGGCGATCTCGATCATGGGCGGCCTGATCGTGGGCACCGTGCTGACCCTGGTGTTCCTGCCGGCGCTGTACGCCGCGTGGTTCCGGGTCAAGCCGGACGAATCCGGGGCGTAACGCCCCGGGTTGGCGGCCACTGCCCTGGTAGGTGCCAACCTTGGTTGGCACTGATGCACGCATCCGCGCATGGCGCGGATTTACCGCAGCGGGTCTTGGCCCTGGTAGGTGCCAACCTTGGTTGGCACTGATGCGTGCATCCACGCATGGCGTGGATCTACTGCAGCTGCAGGCCGTTCCGCAGCACCGGCAGCAGCCATTCGATGAACACCCGCACGCGTTGCGCGCGGTGCTGCCGATGCGGCTGCAACAGGGTCACCGGCAGCGGTTGCGCCACGTGCTGTGGCATCACTTCCACCAAGGTTGGTAGTTTCTGCAGTAGAGCCACCCCATGGGTGGCTGCGGAGGACCAGGCTCAGTCATCCACGCATGGCGTGGATCTACTGATCTGCGTGGCGTGCATCTACGCATGGCGTGGATCTACTGCAGCTGCAGGCCGCTCCGCAGCACCGGCAGCAGCCATTCGATGAACACCCGCACGCGTTGCGCGCGGTGCTGCCGATGCGGTTGCAACAGGGTCACCGGCAGCGGTTGCGCCACGTGCTGTGGCATCACTTCCACCAGCGCACCGGATTGCAGTTCGACCTGCACGTCGTAGCGCGGAATCTGCAGCAGGCCGAGCCCCGCCACGCAGCACGCGATCGAGGCCTCGGCGCTGTTTACCCGTACCCAGCCGGGCATCGGCAGCGTGCGCAGCTGGCCACCGTCCTGCCATTCCCACGGTTCCACCCGCGCCGTGGTCGGCGATGCGTAGTTCACCGCGCGGTGCTGCTGCAGGTCGGCAGGATGCTGCGGTACGCCGTGTTCGCGCAGGTAGGCCGGCGCGGCGACGTTGACGAAGTCGAGCTGTCCCAGCATGCGGGCCACCAGGCTGGAGTCACCCAACTGACCGACCCGCAGGACCGCATCGCAACCGTCTTCGATCAGGTTCACCGCGCGATCGGTCATGCCCAGGTCCAGTTCCACCTGCGGGTAGCGCGCAAAGAAATCCGGCAGGGCAGGGGCGATGATGCGTCGGCCGATGCGGCTGGGCACGTCGATCTTCAGCAGGCCAATCGGTTGCGCGTCATCCTGGCGGAACAGCGATTCGGCGTCTTCAACCTCGGCGATCAGGCGCAGGCAGCGGGCATGGAACACGTCCCCATCATGGGTGGTGGACACCCGACGGGTCGAGCGCTGCAGCAGGCGGGTGCCGAGCCGCTGCTCCAGTTCGGCGATGGCCGCCGATACCGTGGAGCGGGGCAGGCCGAGCTGGTCGGCGGCGCGGGTGAAGCTGGCGCTCTCCACCACCCGGGTGAAGATACGGAAGCGGTCGATCCGGTCCATTGTTCGCTGACTCTGGAAAGTTAAGTCAATGTAGCGGGCTTTATCCGGATTTTCTGCACGATATCGTCATCAGGGCAGGTTGCCATCCCGGGCAGCCCCTCCCCGAGACCAAGCCATGACTGACCATTCCCTCAAGGGCAAGACCGTGCTGATCGCTGGCGGTGCCAAGAACCTGGGCGGCCTGCTGGCCCGCGACTTCGCCAGCCAGGGCGCCAAGGCCATCGTCATCCACTACAACAGCGCCGCCACCCAGGCCGATGCAGAAGCAACCGTTGCCGCCGTGCAGGCGGCCGGCAGCAAGGCGGTGGCCCTGCAGGGCGACCTGACGTCGGCGGTAGCGATGGAGCGCTTGTTCGCCGATGCCGTGGCCGCGGTCGGCCGTCCCGACATCGCCATCAATACCGTCGGCAAGGTGCTGAAGAAGCCGCTGCTGGAGATCAGCGAAGCGGAGTATGACGAGATGAGCGCGGTCAACGCCAAGGCTGCATTCTTCTTCCTCAAGGAGGCCGGCCGCCACGTCAACGACGGTGGCCGCATCTGCACCCTGGTCACCTCGTTGCTGGGCGCATTCACGCCGTTCTATTCCAGCTATGCCGGTACCAAGGCGCCGGTCGAGCACTTCACCCGTGCGGCGTCGAAGGAGTTCGGCGAACGCGGCATCTCGGTGACTGCGATCGGGCCTGGCCCGATGGACACGCCGTTCTTCTATCCGGCCGAGAGTGCCGATGCGCAGGCGTATCACAAGACCGCGGCGGCACTGTCGGCATTCACCCGCACTGGCCTGACCGACATCGCCGACATCGTGCCGTGGATCCGCTTCCTGGTCACCGATGGCTGGTGGATGACTGGGCAGACGATCCTGGTCAATGGTGGGTACACCACCAAGTAAAGCAGCCACGCATGGCGTGGCCCTACTGCGGTGGTGGGTGCCGACCTTGGCTGGTACGGATGGCTGCATCCACGCATGGCGTGGATCTACTGCGGTGGTGGGTGCCGACCTTGGTTGGCACGGATGGCTGCATCCACGCATGGCGTGGATCTACTGCACGGGGTTCGAACCATCCACGCATGGCGTGGATCTACAGTAGAGCCACCCCATGGGTGGCTGCGCACAATGTCCAAAGGGAGGGGCGCCACGCATGGCGTGGCGCTATCGGATCAGTTGAGCTTCGCCAGCACCGCATCTGTCGCAGCGACGGTACTCACCGCCTGGCCCTTGGCGGCGAGGTCGGCAGTGAACACACCATCATCCAGCACGGCGTGCACCGCCACTTCCACCGCAGCGGCTTCCGCTTCCAGCCCCAGCGAATGGCGCAGCAGCATCGCGGCGCTGAAGATCGTTGCGTAGGGATTGGCGATGCCCTTGCCGGCAATGTCCGGGGCCGAACCGTGGATCGGTTCGTAGATGCCGACCGCACCCGGCTCGCCCAGCGAGGCCGACGGCAGCAGGCCGAGCGAGCCGGCCAGCATCGAGGCCTCGTCGGTGAGGATGTCGCCGAACATGTTCTCGGTGACGATCACGTCGTACTCGCGCGGCTTGGCCAGCAGGTGCATCGCCATCGAATCAACCAGCTGGTGTTCCAGCGCCACGTCCGGGAACTCCTCGCGGCCGATGCGCGCGGCCACGTCACGCCACAGGCGCGAGGTTTCCAGCACGTTGGCCTTGTCCACCGAGGTGACCTTGCCGCGACGCTGTTGCGCCAGGCGGAAAGCGCTGCGCAGCACGCGCTCGATCTCGGCTACGGTGTAGCGGCACAGATCGCTGGCGCTGTCGGCGTCGCGGGCCTTGTCGCCGAAGTAGATGCCGCCGGTCAGCTCGCGCACGACCACGAAGTCCACGCCCTGCAGCAGCTCGGCCTTGATCGGCGAGGCGTGCAGCGCGGCTTCATGGGTGCGCACCGGGCGCAGGTTGGCATACAGGCCCAGCGCCTTGCGGATCGCCAGCAGGCCCTGCTCCGGGCGCACCTTGGCATTCGGGTCGGACCACTTCGGGCCGCCGACCGCACCCAGCAGTACGGCGTTGGCGGCCTGGCAGGCGGTCAACGTAGAGGCGGGCAATGGCTCGCCATGGCGATCGATGGCGACGCCACCGATGTCGTGCTCGCTGAAGGTGAAGGTGTGGTTGAAGCGTTCGGCGACGGCCTTCAGGACGGCGACTGCCGCGGCGGCCACTTCCGGGCCAATGCCATCACCGGGCAGGACAACAATTTCAGCGTGCATGCTCACTCTCGTAGCGTTCGATTTCAGGGACACGGCCCAACAGATACCCCAACTGGTCGACACCTTCCAGCAGGCAGGTCTGCGAGAAGCCATCCAGCGGGAAGGAATAGACGCGACCATCGGGCGTGCGCAGTTCGCGCGCGGCCACGTCGATGGTCAGCTCGTCGTCCGGGCGCTGCATCAGCGCCTGCACATCGGCCTCGTCCAGCACGATCGGCAGCAGGCCGTTCTTCAGCGAGTTGCCGCGGAAGATGTCGGCGATCTCGCTGCTGACGATGGCACGCAGGCCGAGGTCGGTCAGCGCCCATGGTGCATGCTCGCGCGAGGAACCGCAGCCGAAGTTGCGGCCCGCCAGCAGGATGCTGCGGCCGGCGTTGTGTGGCTGGTTGAAGGCGAAGTCGGCCACCGGGGAACCGTCGGCCTGCCAGCGCCAGTCATTGAACGCGTTGCGGCCGAGGCCGGCACGTTCGGTGGTGGACAGGAACCGCGCCGGAATGATCTGGTCGGTGTCGATGTTGGTCTGCGCCAGCACCACGCTGGACGAGGTCAGGGTACGGAAACCGGCCATCACGCCACCTCCTGTGCGAACAGTTCGCGGGTATCGGCGACGTGCCCGTTCACCGCGGCCCAGGCGGCGCTCATCGGCGAAGCCAGCAGCGTGCGCGAACCGGGCCCTTGGCGGCCTTCGAAGTTGCGGTTGCTGGTGCTCACGGCCAGCTGGCCGGGCGCGACCAGATCGCCGTTCATGGCGATGCACATCGAACAGCCCGGCTCGCGCCATTCGGCACCGGCCGCGCGCACGATCTCATGGATGCCTTCGGCCTCGGCCTCGCGCTTGACGATTTCCGAGCCCGGTACCACCAGCATGCGCACCCGGTCGGCGACGCGCCGACCGCGCAGGACCTGTGCGACCTCGCGCATGTCGCTCAGGCGGCCGTTTGTGCACGAGCCGACGAACACCACGTCCACCGGTGTTCCGGCCAGCGCCTTGCCGGCCTGGAAATGCATGTAGTCCAGGCCTTTCTGTGCGGCAGCATCGTTGGCCGCCGGAATCGGCGCATCCACCGCGATGGCGGTGCCCGGATGGGTGCCCCAGGTCAGGGTCGGGCGGATGTCAGCAGCGTCGATGTGCACTTCGCTGTCGAAATGCGCGCCGTCATCGCTGCGCAGCTGCTGCCAGCGCGCCACGGCAGCATCGAAATCGGCGCCCTTGGGCCCGCGCGGTGTAGCGGCGACGAAGTCGAAGGTGACCTGGTCCGGGGCCACCATACCGGCGCGTGCGCCGGCCTCGATCGACATGTTGCACAGGGTCATGCGCTGTTCCATGTCCATCGCTTCGATGGTGCTGCCACGGAACTCGATCACGTGGCCGGTGCCACCATTGACGCCGATCACGCCGATGATGTGCAGGACCACGTCCTTGGCGCCAACGCCGGGTGCCAGCGGCCCATCAACGGTGATCGCGAAGGTCTTCGCCTTGCGCTGCAGCAGGCATTGCGTGGCCAGCACGTGGCCGACCTCGCTGGTACCGATGCCGAACGCCAGCGAACCGAACGCACCATGGGTGGAGGTGTGGCTGTCGCCGCAGACGATGGTCATGCCGGGCTGGGTGAAGCCCTGCTCGGGCGCGATCACGTGGACGATGCCGCGGTTGTCCGAAGCCATGTCGAACAGTTCGATGCCGTGCTCTGCGCAGTTGCGTGCCAGCGTGGCGACCTGTGCCTCGGACGCCGCGCTGGCATAGGGCAGCGTGCCATCGGCGGCAGCCGGCAGGGTCGGCGTGGAGTGGTCCATCGTCGCCTTGGTGCGATCCGGGCGGCGCGGCGACAGGCCGCGCTCGCGCAGTTCGGTGAACGCCTGCGGCGAGGTCACCTCGTGGATCAGGTGCAGGTCGATGTACAGCACGGCGGGCGCGCTGTCGGATTCGGGAACCACCACGTGGGCGTCCCACAGTTTGTCGTACAGGGTGCGGGGTGCGGAAGTCATGCGTGTGCCTGGCAGAAGTACGAAGGTGCGGACATCAGGAAAGATAGCGAAAAGGTCGAGTCAGCGGCGACGGGCAAGCACCCGCAGCCGCACGTAGTCGGCCAGCGGCTGACCGCCGGCGTTGCGCGGCAGCTCGGCCAGCAGAACGGTGGCGGCCTCGCGCACGGTGGCGCGTGCCTCGGCTGGCAGGTCATCCAGCAGCGGTGTGGCGAATACCCGCAGCCAGCCGGCCACGCCGGTCGGCAGTGCGGTCGGTCGCGGCGTGCACTCGATCAGCTGCACCTGGAAGCCATGCTGGCGCAGGCGGTCGGCGTAGGCATCGGCAGTGGGGAAGTACCACTGGAATGCGCTGGCGCCGTGGCCATGGGCCACGCGTGCGGCCTGCACCGCGGCAATGATCGTGGCCACGTTGCCATGGCCGCCGAACTCGGCAACGAAGCGGCCACCGGGGCGCAGGGCGCGGCGCACACCTTCCATCACCCGGTCGGGGTTGCTCATCCAATGCAGCGCTGCGTTGCTGAATACCGCATCGAACTCACTGTCGAACGACAGCGCGTGGCCATCCATCACCTGCGCATCGACGCCGCGCGCACGCGCGGCGATCACCAGCTCCGGCGAGGCATCCACGCCGTGGATGTGTGCGCCGCTGAGCGCCAGCTCAGTGCTGAGCACGCCATCGCCACAGCCCAGGTCGAGGATGCGTTCACCGGCGCGCGGGTCGAGCAGGCGCGATACCGCGCCGCCGAGCAGCGGCACGAAGCCGGCGTCGATCGCATAATCCTGGGCGTTCCACTGCTGGCCAGCGGCGCTGGTGGGGGTGGGGGTGTCGAAGGCGCTCATGGCGGGGTCCTCAGGCGGTGGCGGGGGTGGCAACGTCGGTGTTGCTGTGGGCGGCAGCCTGGCGCTGGCGCAGCAGGCGGTTGGCCACATCCAGCCAGGCCAGCGCAGAGGCTTCGATGATGTCCTTGCTGGTGCCGGTGCCGTCGTACTCCACGCCCTCGTGGCGCACGCTCAGATTGGCTTCGCCGCGCGCATCGGCGCCGATGCCGACGCTGTGCACGTGGTAGCTGTCCAGCATCAGCTGCACGCCGGTAGCGGCCGACAGCGCGCCGAACAGCGCATCGACCGGGCCATCGCCCTGCGCGGTCTCGGCCACGCGGTTGCCGTCCGGGTCGGACAGTTCCACCAGCGCATTGGCGCGGCTGCCGACGTCGCTGATGGTCATCGACGCCAGGCGATAGCCCTGCGCGTTGGAGCCGCCCTGCATCAGCGTCTGCAGGTCGGCATCGGTGACTACGCGCTGCTGTTCGCACAGGCCCTTGAACTGCTCGAATACCAGCTTCAGTTCGTCTTCGTCCAGCCAGAAGCCCAGCGCACGCAGGCGTGCTTCGACGGCGGCGCGGCCACTGTGGCGGCCCAGCACCATCTGCGAATCCTCCCAGCCCACGTCTTCCGGACGCATGATTTCGTAGGTGCCGCGATGACGCAGCATGCCGTGCTGGTGGATGCCCGATTCGTGGGCGAAGGCATTGGCACCGACGATGGCCTTGTTGCGCTGTACCGGCATGCCGACCAGGCGCTGCAGCAGCTGTGAGGTGCCGACGATGCGCGGGGTGTTGATCGAGCTGTCCTGTTCGTAGAAGGCCTGGCGCACCTTCAGCACCATCGCGATCTCTTCCAGCGAGCAGTTGCCGGCGCGCTCGCCGATGCCGTTGATGGTGCACTCGACCTGGCGTGCACCGCCTTCGATGGCGGCCAGCGAGTTGGCCACGGCCAGGCCCAGGTCGTTGTGGCAGTGCGCGCTGAAGATCACATTGGCGGCATTCGGCACGTCGGCGACGCCGGCGATGACCTGCTGGAACATCGCGCGGATCTCTTCCGGCGTGGTGAAGCCGACGGTGTCGGGCAGGTTGATGGTGGTGGCGCCGGCAGCGATGGCCACGCGCGCGACTTCGATCAGGTAGTCCAGCTCGGTGCGGGTGGCATCCTCGGCCGAGAATTCGACATCGTCGATATAGGACCGGGCCAGCGATACGTGCTTGCGTACCGACTCCAGTACCTGCTCGCGGGTCATCCGCAGCTTGTGCTCGCGGTGCAGCGGGCTGGTCGACAGGAACACGTGCAGGCGCGGGTTGGCAGCGGCCTCCAGCGCACGTGCGGAGGTTTCGATGTCGGCCTGCAGGCAGCGCGACAGCACCGCCAGGGTCAGGCTCGGGCGGCGCAGTTCGCGGCCGATCAGTGCCATCGCCTCACGGTCGGACTGCGAGCTGGCCGGGAAGCCGGTCTCGATGATGTCCACGCCCAGTTCGTCCAGCGCACGCGCCATCACCAGCTTCTGCGGCGGGCTCATGCTGCAGCCGGGGGACTGCTCGCCGTCACGCAGGGTGGTGTCGAAGATGCGGATGCGCGGGGTGGTAATTCGTTCGATGGTGGTCACAGGGAAATCTCCTCGACAGCGGGTGCGACGGCTTGCAGGGGGGAAGGGGAAGAGGTGGGGGAAGCGATGGCGCTGGCCTTGGCGGGCGAGCGCGGTGTTTCGCTGCGCCGTCGCCGTGGTTTGCGTGGTGGGCGCGGGCGGATGTCGGTGAGCAGGCCGGCGAGGACGCCGGCATCGATGTTGCCGCCGGAGACCACCGCGCACTTGCGGCGGCCGGCGACGCGGCGGCCGGCGGCCAGCGCCAGCGCACCGGCACCCTCGGCGATGATGTGTTCTTCCAGTGCCAGGCGGACCAGGGTTTCGCGCAGTTCGGCTTCGCGCACGATCACCACGTCGTCCAGCAGCGAGGTGCACAGGCGGCGGGTCAGGAAGCCGGGAATCTTCACCCGCACGCCGTCGGCCAGCGAAGCAACGGGGGCGATCTCGCGCACGTCACCGCGGATCGCGCGGGCCATCGAATCGACGCCTTCCACCTGCGCGCCAACGACGCGGACGCCCTGCGATTTCAGTGCCAACGCAACGCCGGAGGCCAGCCCGCCGCCGCCGATCGGCACGATCACCACGTCCGGCGCGTGTGCGGCCAGCTCGATGCCGACCGTGCCCTGGCCGGCGATCACATCGGCATCGTCGAACGCGGACAGGAAGCGGTAGCCGTGGCGTTGTGCCAGTTCGACCGCGAAGGCGTAGGCCTCGTCATAGCTGGTGCCGTGCTGGCGCACGGTCGCGCCCCAGTGGGCGACGCCGGCGATCTTGGTGGCCGGTGCGCCGTGCGGCATCACGGTGATGGCCGGCACGTCCAGGCGGTAGGCCGCCCACGCCACGCCCTGGGCATGGTTGCCGGCCGAGGCGCAGATCACCGGCCGGGTGTCGCCGCGCTCGCGGCCGGCCAGCAGCGCGTTCAATGCACCGCGTACCTTGTAGGAGCCGGTGCGCTGCAGGTTTTCCAGTTTCAGCCAGGTGCCGAAGCGCTCGGCATGGTGCAGCGGGGTGGGCGGCAGGAAGCGGCGCAGACGAGCCTGCGCCGCCAGTACGTCGGCGACGCTTACGTCGCCGACATCGCTTTCCTGGCTGATGTCAGCGGCCGGCATGGGCCACCAGCGCAGTGCAGAAGACCGCCGCATGCGGGCGCGGGCGGCGAAGAAGACGCCTCCGTACCGGCACCGTGGTCGCTACGGTACGGGTGTTCATACGGATGCTCCTTCCACGGCGGTGACCTGCACGGACACGCAGTCGTAGATCTTCTCGATCTGCCGGCACAGCGTTTCCGCCGGACGCTGGCCATCCACCACCAGCTGCAGGTGCCAGCGGCCATCGTCGGCGGCCACCGGCGCACCACTGATCGCACGCGGCGCGAAGCCACGGCGTTCGGCCATGCCGATCACGCGCAGCAGCGCGCCTTCGGCCGGGTGCAGCACCAGGTCAAGCCGGTATTGCATTGGGGGTCTCCTGGCGGGCGTGGGCGGGATTGCTTTCCAGCATCGTGCTGTTGGCAGTGTTCGGCGGCACCAGCGGCCACACGTTGGCGCGTGCATCGATGGCCACGTGCAGCAGCGCCGGGCCTGGTTCGGCCAGCAGTGCGGCCAGGCCGCCCTCCACGTCGTCGCGGTTGTCGATGCGGGTGGCGGCGATGCCGAACACCTGCGCCAGTGCCACGAAGTCCGGGTTGTCGGACAGGTCGATCTCGCTGTAACGCTCGGCGAAGAACAGCTCCTGCCACTGCCGCACCATGCCCAGCGAACTGTTGTCCAGCAGCACGATCTTCACCGGCAGGCGGCAACGCGCGATGGTGGCCAGCTCCTGCACGTTCATCATGAAGCTGCCGTCGCCGGAGACCAGCACCACGGTGCGATCGGGGCAGGCGAACTGCGCACCCATCGCGGCCGGCAGGCCGAAGCCCATGGTGCCCAGCGCGCCACTGGTCAGATGATTGCGCGGGTGGTTGAAGCGGCAGTGCTGTGCCACCCACATCTGGTGCTGGCCGACATCGCAGGCGATCACCGCATCGGCCGGTGCCAGCTCGCTCAGGCGCTTCAGCATGGCCGGGGCGTAGATGTGCTGGCCCGGTGCGTCGTAGCGCGCTGCGAAACGATCGCGATGCTGTGCGCAGCGCTTGCGCCATGCGTCCTGGTGGGCCTTGGGGGAGGGGAAGGCCGCACGCAGGGCACGGATGGCATGGCTGACGTTGCCGGGCACGGCGACGTCGGCGCTGCGCAGCTTGGAGATCTCGTAGGCGTCGGCGTCGATGTGAACGACGCGGGCGAACGGTGCGAACTCGGCCAGCTTGCCGGTGGCACGGTCATCGAAGCGCGCACCCAGCACCAGCAGCAGGTCGCTTTCCTGCACCGCCATGTTGGCCGCGCGGGTACCGTGCATGCCCAGCATGCCCAGCGACTGCGGGTGGTTGGCCGGCAACGCGCCCAGCCCACGCAGGGTCATCACCGTGGGGATGGCACTGGCCTCGACGAAGTCGCGCAGGTCCTGCACCGCGTCGCCCAGCGCGATGCCACCACCGGCGTAGACCACCGGCTTTTCGGCGGCTGCCAGTGCGGCGATGGCCTCGGCGATGGCCGCTTCGGCCGGCGCAGGCGGCGGCTCGATGCTGCTCGGCACGTGCGCTGGCAGATGACTGGCATCGGCCAGCTGCACGTCCTTGGGCAGGTCGATCAGCACCGGGCCGGGCCGGCCTTCGCGGGCAATGCGGAATGCATCGGCGACCACGCGCGGCAGGTCATCGACGCTGCGCACCAGCCAGCTGTGCTTGACGATCGGCATCGTCAGGCCGAACACATCCAGTTCCTGGAAGGCGTCGGTGCCCAGCAGCGGCGTGCCGACCTGACCGGTGATGCAGACCATCGGTACCGAATCCAGCATCGCATCGGCAATGCCGGTCACCAGGTTGGAGGCGCCCGGGCCGGAGGTGGCCACGCAGACACCCACCTGGTTGCTGGCGCGGGCAAAACCGTTGGCGGCCAGCGCCGCGCCCTGCTCATGGCGTACCAGGATGTGCTTCAGCGACGAATCCACCAGCGCGTCGTAGAACGGCATGATGGTGCCACCGGGATAGCCGAACAGCGTGCGGACGCCTTCGGCCTCCAGCGCCTGGGTCAGCCAGCGCGCGCCGTTGGGCGGCGCGCTGCGATGTGTCGAAGAGTTCATGGGGGAACCTTGCAAAGCGGGTGGGGGAGGGCCGCGCGGTTACGCGGCCTGTCCTTGCAACCAGACCATCTTGGCGCGCAGTTCCTTGCCTACCTTCTCGATCGGGTGCTCCAGGTCGGCCTGCTTGAACCTGTTGTAGTTCGGCAGGCCCGCTTCGTACTCGGCCACCCAGTTCTTGGTGAAGGTGCCGTCCTGGATGTCCTTCAGCACTTCCTTCATGCGCGCCTTGGTGCCGGCGTCGATCACCCGCGGGCCGCTGACGTAGTCGCCGTACTGCGCGGTCTCGGAGATGAACTCCAGCATGCGCGAGATGCCGCCTTCGTAGAACAGGTCCACGATCAGCTTCAGTTCGTGCAGCACTTCGTAATAGGCGATCTCCGGCTGGTAACCGGCTTCGACCAGGGTTTCGAAACCGGCCTGCACCAGTGCCGAGGCACCGCCGCACAGCACCGCCTGCTCGCCGAACAGATCGGTCTCGGTCTCTTCCTTGAAGGTGGTCTGGATCAGGTTGGCGCGAGCGCCGCCGAGGCCGGCCGCATAGGCCTGCGCGTGCTGCGCAGCCTTGCCGCTGACATCCTGGTAGACCGCCCAGATGCACGGTACGCCGCGCCCGATCTCATACTCACGACGCACCAGCGCACCCGGGCCCTTCGGCGCAACCAGCACCACGTCCAGGTCGGCGCGCGGCTCGATCATGCCGTAGTGCACGTTCAGGCCATGCGCGAACAGCAGGCAGGCGCCCTGCTTCATGTTCGGCGCCAGCACGTCGTTGTAGAGCTTCTTCTGCACCATGTCCGGGGTCAGCACGGCGACCAGGTCGGCGTCTTTCACCGCTTCAGCGGGCGCGATCACGGTGAAGCCATCGGCCTGCGCCTTGGCTTCGGTCGGGCCGCCCGGACGCAGGCCTACCACCACATCGAAGCCGGATTCACGCAGGTTCAGCGCGTGGGCGCGGCCCTGGCTGCCGTAGCCGATGACGGCGATCTTGGTCTGGGGCAGGTCGTTGGTGCTCATGGGGGAGGTTCCTTGCGGTGGGAAGAAAAAAGAACGGCCGGTCGTCGAGGTGACGTGCCGGCCGGTCAGGGGAAAGCGGTGGAGGAGGCGCCGCGCGTTGCACAGGCACAGCCACCACGAGGCGTCGCGGTGGTGCAGGTCCGGGTTGTGCGATCGGCGTTGTGCATGGTGGTTGCGTCTGAAACCAGGTCCTGAAATGAAAAAACCCGCACCGGGGCGGGTGCGGGTTTTTGAAGAGTTCCGGTGTGTTTGTTGCTTACACGCTGGCTCGTCCCGCACCTGTTGGTTGGGTAATAAGTACGAGCACAAGAATCGAACGCAGCGAAGCGGCGCCGATATCGGCGGCTTCGATGTGGGTTCGCGGTGGCGTGTTGTGATGCAACATGTGATCGAGAGAAACACAGCCGTTTCGGCGCTGTCAACCCTCGCAACGGATTTTCCATCGGTTTCCGGTGCATCCAGCGCAATCGCTTGCGGCACAAGGATGGTTGCCGCTGAAAGTGTTTCAGTGAACCCCAATTCACTCCTTTCAGGCCGGCTTTTGCGCGGAATCCGGCGGATTTTCGCCTTGGCGGGTGCGGAGCTTCCGCACCCCATCCCAGGATCAACGTCCATGACCTCTGCCCGATACCGCGTGAAGGCCGCAGCGGCGAAGATCGGGAACCACCCTTCCATCGGAACCCGACCGTGTCCCGACGCCTTGCCCGTTCCCTGCTCGCTGCCGCCGTGCTGGCTGCCGTGCCCGCGCTGTCCTTTGCCGCAGACCGCATCACCGGCCAAACCTTCGCCACCCGCTCGGAGGTGATCGCCCCGCATGCCATGGCCGCCACTTCGCAGCCGCTGGCCACCCAGATCGCGCTGGACGTGATGAAGGGCGGTGGCTCGGCGGTGGACGCGGCGATCGCCGCCAACGCCGCACTCGGCCTGATGGAGCCGACCGGCAACGGCATCGGCGGCGATCTGTTTGCCATCGTCTGGGACCCGAAGACGCAGAAGCTCTACGGCTACAACGGCTCGGGCCGCTCGCCGAAGTCGCTGACTCTGGCCGAGTTCCAGCGCCGTGGCCTGAAGGAGATTCCCGCCACGGGCCCGCTGCCGGTGTCGGTGCCTGGTGCGGTCGACGGCTGGTTCGCCCTGCACGACCGTTTCGGCCGCAAGCCGATGGCCGACAACCTGGCCCCGGCCATCCGCTATGCCCGCGACGGTCACCCGGTGGCTGAAGTGATCGCCTACTACTGGGACCGCTCGGTGCCCAAGCTGTCGCAGTATCCGGGCTTCAAGGAGCAGTTCACGATCAATGGCCACGCCCCGCGCAAGGGTGAGATGTGGAAGAACCCGAATCTGGCCAGTACGCTGCAGAAGATCGCCGACGGCGGCCGTGATGCCTTCTACAAGGGCGATATCGCCCGCACCATCGGCGACTATTTCAAGGCCAACGGTGGCTACCTGAGCTACCAGGACATGGCTGACCACCACGGTGAGTGGGTCGAACCGGTCAGCAGCAACTACCGTGGCTACGACGTGTGGGAGCTGCCGCCGAACAGCCAGGGCATCGCCGCGCTGCAGATCCTCAACGTGCTGGAAGGCTACGACTTCTCGAAGATCCCGTTCGGTTCACCGGAGCATGTGCACCTGTTCGTTGAAGCGAAGAAGCTGGCCTTCGCCGACCGTGCGCGCTTCTATGCCGACATGGCGTTCCAGCCGGCGCCGGTGCAGAAGCTGATCTCCAAGGAGTACGCCGCACAGCGCCGCGCACTGATCTCGATGGACAAGGCGCTGAAGGAAGTGCAACCGGGCACGCCGAAGCAGCTGGAGGAGGGCGACACCATCTACATGACCGTGGCTGACGCCGACGGCATGATGGTGTCGCTGATCCAGTCCAACTACCGTGGCATGGGCAGCGGCATGGCACCGCCCGGTCTGGGTTTCATCCTGCAGGACCGTGGCGAGATGTTCGTGCTGCAGAAGAACCATCCCAACGGCTACGCGCCGGGCAAGCGTCCATTCCAGACCATCATCCCGGGGTTCATCACCAAGGGCGGCAAGCCGTATGCCAGCTTCGGCGTGATGGGCGGCGCGATGCAGCCGCAGGGCCACGCGCAGATCGTGATGAACCTGGTGGATTTCGGCATGAACCTGCAGGAAGCCGGTGATGCACCGCGCATCCAGCACGAGGGCTCGACTGAACCGACAGGTCAGGCCACGGCGATGACCGACGGTGGTGAAGTGAATCTGGAAACCGGCTTCCCGTATGAAACGGTGCGTGCGTTGATGCGCAAGGGGCATCGCATCGTGTTCGCCGATGGTCCGTATGGCGGGTATCAGGCGATCATGCGTGATCCGGAATCCGGCGTTTACTACGGTGCGTCTGAGAGTCGAAAGGATGGGCAGGCGGCGGGGTATTGAGGTTTCCCGGCCACCGGGCGCAGCCCCCTCCGCGGTGATGGTTCGTGGAAGCGGGATCTTGTGAGTGGGCCGGGCGTGTGGGCTAGTCGGGGGACGCCGTGAATCCGTCCCTGGAGGCTTGGCCGCGGCATCCATGCCGCGGACACCCCCGCCA
>NZ_JBDJKU010000040.1:0-44546 GCF_039673015.1 Stenotrophomonas sp. TWI1409 | reverse complement strand
CTATTGGTTTGGCCCGGCCGGGGGCGGCCAATCCGGTATCCTTACCAAGCGCCCTGCGGTGCCCGGCCTGCGGCCGGCACTACCATTCACGCTTCGCGCACCACTCCCCCATCACGCAACCGGTACTGCGCATCCACCACGCCGTCGGGCAGGTCGTCGTGGGTGATCATCAGCAGGCTGCGCCCGTCCAGCAACCCGGAGAGGTCCTGCAGCAACGCACGTGCGGTATCCACGTCCAGGCCTTCGGTCGGTTCGTCCAGCAGCAGGATCGGCGCATTGCGCAGCAGCGCGCGCGCCAGCGCCAGGCGTCGTGCCTGGCCGGCCGACATCGTCGCGCCGTTCTCGCCCACCCAGGTCTGCAGGCCACCGTTGCGCTCGGCCCACTCGCCCAGACGCACGCGACGCAGTACCGCCCACAACGCTGCGTCACTGGCATCGGGATCACCCAATCGCAGGTTCTCGGCCACGCTGCCGGCAAACACCGGCGCGTTCTGCGGCAGCCACGCCAGTTGCCGGTGCCAGTCGGCCTGGGCGAAATCACGCAGGTCGCGGCCCCCGTAGGTCAACCGTCCTTGTTGCGGATCCCATAGCCGCAGCAGCAGGCTCGACAGGGTGGTCTTGCCACTGCCGCTGTCGCCGCGAATCGCGATCCGCTCGCCCGGCGCCAGGGTCAGCTGCAGGCCGGACAACACCGGCCGCGCCGCACCGGGCCACTGGAAGTGCACGTCATCCCAATGCACGCGCGCGGCCTGCGGCACCGCCTGCGGCGCCTGCGGGTCCTCCACCGTCGGCGGTTGCTCGACGATGGCCTGCAGGCGATCGGCGGCGATGCGCCCGGACTGCAGCGACTGCCAGGCCAGGCCCATGCCGGCCCACAGTTCGATCAGTGCCACGGTGAGGAACACCAGACCCGCCGCCATTTCCGGCGCGATGCGCTGCTGTTCGGCCGCATGCAGGGCCAACGCCAGCATCGCCACCAGGCCCAGCCCGGCGACCAGGCCATGCAGGGTCGAGGCCGCGATCAGGCGCCAGCGCCGACGACGATCCCGCGAAGCCAGCTGCTTGGCCGCCACGCGCACCTTCAACTGCCACGCTGCATCGGCATGCAACGCGGCCAGATCACCCGCGCCCTCCAGTCCTTCGAAGGCTGCGGTACGCAGGGCAGCACGATGCGCGGCACGGTCGGCCTCCTCATCGTCGCGACCACGCACGCCCAGCCACGGCACACCGAAGGCGATCAGCAACGCCAGCACCGCCAGCAGTACCGCCGCAGACGGCAGGATCACCGCGGCCGAGGCGATCGCCACCAGTGACAGCGCACCCAGCGCCACCAGCGGCCCGATCGCACGCACCAGCAGGCCATCCACCTCATTGATGTCACCCAGCAGGCGTGCCAGCAGTTCGCCGGTACGCGTGGCCCCCAGCCGCGCCGGTGCCAGTGGCAGCGCGCGGCGGAAGAACCACACGCGCAGATCGCGGGCGATGCGCAGCGTGGCATCGTGGCCGACCAGCTTCTCGAAGTAGCGCGACACGATGCGCGCCATGGTCAGGCCGCGGATGCCGGCCGACGGCGAAAAGAAGTTGAAGCCCTGCGCCAGCCCGGCCGCACCGGCCAGCGCAGCGGCGGTCAGGAAGCCACCGGACAGGCCCAGCAGGGCGGTGCCGGCCAGCATCGTGATCCACAGCAGCAGCACGGTCAGCAGCAGGCGCGGGCGATGGCGCAGGAACACCGCGCGCAGCGAATCAGGCGAACGGCTCATGCGCGCACCGCCTGTGCCGGCTCGACCAGGCGGCCTTCCGGCAACAGCAGGCAACGGTCAGCCCACGCGATCACCGCAGGGCTGTGGGTGGCGACCACCACGCTGCGTCCACGTGCATAGGCGGCCAGGCTGCGCAACAGCGCGGCTTCGGTATCGGCATCGAGGAACGCAGTGGGTTCGTCCAGCAGCAGCACCTGCGGGTCGCGCAGCAGCAGGCGGGCCAGACCGATGCGGCGTGCTTCACCACCGGACAGGCCGAAACCACGCTCGCCGATCACGGTATCCAGCCCCTGCGGCAGGCGTTGCGCGAACTGCAGTACCTGCGAGGCCTCGGCGACCGCGCGCAGGCGCGCATCGCTGGCACCGGGATCAGCCAGCCGCAGGTTGTCGGCGATGCTGCCGTGGAACAGGTACGGCCGCTGGCTGGCGTACGCCACCTGCACGCCGGGCCGCAGCTGCAGCTTGCCGGCACGCGGCGGCAACCACCCCGCCAGCGCTTCCAGCAACGTGCTCTTGCCGGATCCGCTGGGGCCGACCAGGGCCAGGCGCTGGCCCGGTTCCAGCAGCACGTCCAGATCCTGCAGCACATCATGCGGCGCACCCAGCGGGCGCAGCACCAGACCCTGCGCCTGCAGCGGCGGCAAGGCAGCCTCGGCCGGTTCCACCGCCAACGGTGCAACCTCGCTTTCGATCAAGCCCTGCTCCCCGGGCAGCGACTGCAGCAGGCGCTCTACTTCGGCGGCAGCGGCCAGCGCGTTGGCGCGGTCGTGGTAGTGCGCGGCCAGCCGCCGCAGCGGCGCGTAGAACTCCGGCGCCAGCAGCAGGCAGAACAGCCCAGCGCCCAGCGTCGGCACTGCTGCATGCAGCGTCATCAGGCCCAGATAGCTCAGGCCCAGGTACAGCGCAACCATCGCCACGCTCACCGAGGCGAAGAATTCCAGCACCGTGGACGACAGGAAGGCGATGCGCAGCACCTTCATCGTACGCACGCGCACGCCTTCGGCAGCGGCCGCGATGCCGTCCAGTTCGGCCTCGCCCCGGCCATACAGGCGCAGCAGGCCCAGACCCTTGATGCGGTCGGCGAAGTGGCCGCTCATCCGCGCAAGCTCGCCCAGCTGCGCACGGCCGGCGGCTTCAGCGCCCCAGCCCACCAGCATCATGAAGAACGGCACCAGCGGTGCGGTGAACAGCAGGATCAGCGCCACCACCCAATCCACCCAGGCCACTGCGGCCAGGATCAGCAGCGGCACCACCACCACTTCGGTGCGCACCGGCAGGAAGCCGCTGTAATAGCTCTCGATCGCATCACCGTGATGCAGCATCAGTTCGCCCAGCTCGCCGGTGCGGCGCTGGCGCAGCCACAGCGGCCCATGCCCAAGCAGGCGCGCGAACACACGCTCGCGCAGCGCCAACCGCGCGGCATCGGCCACATCACCGGCAGCCGCCTGGGTGGCGCTGCCCAGCAGCGTGCGCAGCACCAGGATCACCGCCAGCCCAGCGAGCACCGGCAGGCCCGACGCCAGCGGTGCGCGTTCCACCAGCACCTGCTGCACCAGCCAGGCGATGGCAGCGGCCTGGCCGATCAGCAGCGCGCCGGACAGGCTGATGCACAGCGCCGCCAGCCGCTGGCGACCTCGAGCGGAGCGCGCAAGATCGGCCAGCCAGGCGGTGCGGGCACGCCGCTGGCGGGTCGTTTCGGCTTCCGGGGAAAGGCCGTCAGGGGTCGTTTCGGCAGCGCTCAAGGGGTCTTCACGGGTAACAGGGGAGACACGGCATTGTAGGCGCAGGCAACAGCCTCCCCCTGCGGCCGGCGGTCGCAGTCTTCATCGGGTTGGCATACGATCCTCCTGAATACCCATTCATACATTGATCTGGATCAAGGCTGTTTGAAGTAGTCGGTCACATCATTCACCCCGTAGACCACCCTTCCCGCCACCTGCAACGGCACTATCCAACGAGGTAGCCAGGCCATGATTGATCAGACAGTCGTAGAACTGTCGCGGCTGCAATTCGCTCTGACCGCGATGTACCACTTCCTATTCGTCCCGCTCACGCTTGGCCTGTCCTTCATGGTGGCCATCATGGAGAGCGTGTACGTGATGACCCGCAAGCAGGTCTGGCGGCAGATGACCCTGTTCTGGGGCACCCTGTTCGGCATCAACTTCGCCATCGGCGTGGCCACCGGCCTGGTGATGGAGTTCCAGTTCGGCATGAACTGGTCGTACTACAGCCACTACGTGGGCGACATCTTCGGTGCGCCGCTGGCCATCGAAGGCCTGATGGCGTTCTTCCTGGAAGCGACCTTCATCGGCCTGTTCTTCTTCGGCTGGAAGCGCCTGAGCCCGGTCAAGCACCTCACTGTGACTTGGCTGATGGCGCTGGGCACCAACCTGTCGGCGGTGTGGATCCTGATCGCCAACGGCTGGATGCAGAACCCGACCGGTGCGGTGTTCAACCCGGAAACGATGCGCATGGAAGTGGTCGACTTCGCTGCGGTTCTGCTGAACCCGGTGGCCCAGGCCAAGTTCGTGCACACCGTCAGTGCCGGCTACGTGACCGGTGCGATCTTCGTGATGTCGATCAGCGCCCTGTACCTGCTGCGCAACAAGCATCGGGACATGGCCCGCCGTTCGTTCGCGGTGGCCGCAGCCTTCGGCCTGCTGTCCTCGCTGTCGGTGGTGGTGCTGGGTGACGAGAGTGGTTACGCCGCCAGCGAACACCAGAAGATGAAGCTGGCCGCGATCGAAGCAATGTGGGAAACCGAGCGTGCACCGGCCGACTTCACCGCCTTCGGCATTCCCAACCAGGACACCCACCAGAACGACTACGCGGTGAAGATCCCGTACCTGATGGGCCTGATCGCCACCCGTTCGCTGGACCAGCCGATCCCGGGCATCCTGGAACTGGTGGAGCGTGCCGAGCACCGCATCCGCGGCGGCCAGATCGCCTATGGCGCACTGGAACGCGTGAAGAAGAACCGGAACGACCTCGAAGCACGCGAGATGTTCGATCGCCACTGGCAGGATCTCGGCCACGGCCTGCTGCTGAAGCGCTACCGCGAAGACATCCTCAACGCGACGCCGGAGGAAATCTCCAAGGCCGCGATGGATACCGTCCCGCGCGTGGCCCCGCTGTTCTGGACCTTCCGCATCATGGCGGGCCTGGGCTTCTACCTGATCGCCTTCTTCGCACTGGCGTTCTACTTCTCGTGCCGCAACAACTTCCAGGACAAGCGCTGGTTCCTGAAGCTGGCCGTGTGGTCGCTGCCGGCACCGTGGATCGCGATCGAGTGCGGTTGGTTCGTCGCCGAGTACGGCCGCCAGCCGTGGGCGGTGGATGGTGTGCTGCCCACCTTCTACGCGGCATCGGGCCTGGCACTGCATGAAATCCTGACCACGCTGGCGGTGTTCACCAGCTTGTACACGGTGCTGCTGATCATCGAGATCAAGCTGATGCTGAAGGCGGTCCGCAAGGGTCCGGACGACATCCTGCCCTCGCTGCAGGCCGATATCCGCCCCGCTTCCCCCAATGCAGTCGCCCCCGGCCAGGCCTGAGGCAGGAGAATCCAGATGGAATTCATTGCACTTGATTACACCACGCTCCGCGTGATCTGGTGGCTGCTGCTCGGCATCCTGCTGATCGGCTGGGCCGTGATGGATGGTTTCGATCTTGGTGTCGGCACGCTGCTGCCGTTCGTGGCCAAGACCGATGAAGAACGCCGGCTGGTGATCAACACCGTCGGCCCGGTGTGGGAAGGCAACCAGGTCTGGCTGGTGCTGGGTGGTGGCGCGATCTTCGCCGCATGGCCGCCACTGTATGCGGTCAGCTTCTCCGGCTTCTACCTGGCGGTGTTTGCGATGCTGTTCGGGCTGATCCTGCGCCCGGTCGGCTTCAAGTACCGCAGCAAGCTGCCGTCCAAGCGCTGGCGCGACAACTGGGACCGCGTGCTGTTCATCGGCGGCCTGCTGCCGGGCCTGATTGCCGGCGTCGCCGTGGGCAACGTGCTGCTGGGTGTGCCGTTCCACTTCGATGACACCCTGCGCGTGACCTACACCGGTTCGTTCTTCGGCCTGCTCACCCCGTTCGCGCTCATCGCCGGCCTGATCAGCGTGGCCATGCTGGTTTCGCATGGTGCAGCCATGCTGGTGATCAAGACCGACGGCCCGGTGGCCGAACGTGCCGCACGTTATGGCAGCGTCGCCGCCATCGTCAGCTTTGTGCTGTTCGCCGTGGCCGGTGCCTGGGTGGCCTTCGGCCTGCCGGGTTACCAGATCACCTCGCAGGTGGTCACCGATGGCCCGACCAATCCGCTGCTGAAGACCGCCGAACTGGGCACGGTCGCCGGTGGCTGGCTGCGCAACTACAGCTCCATGCCGGCGACGCTGGTGTTCCCGGTGCTGGGCCTGCTGGGCGCACTGGCCAGCGCGGTACTGCTGCGCGCACGTCGTGGTGGCCTGGCCTTCATCGCCTCGGGCGCCTCGATCGCCGGCATCATCCTGACCGTCGGCTTTGCGATCTTCCCGTTCCTGCTGCCGTCCTCCAGCCAGCCCACCTCCAGCCTGACTGTCTGGGACAGCTCGTCCAGCCATCTGACGCTGTGGGTCATGCTGCTGGCCACGGCCATCTTCCTGCCGATCATCATCGCTTACACCACCTGGGTGTACCGCGTACTGAAGGGCAAGACGACGGTCGAGGAAATGGGCGACAACCCCAACGCTTACTGATTGCCGGTGTGCCGGCCCACGGTCGGCACATCCCTTGAACATAGGAGATTGACCATGTGGTATTTCGCCTGGATTCTCGGTGCCGGACTGGCCTCGGTCGTGGCCATCCTCAACGGGATGTGGTTCGAAGCGCGCGAAAGCGCCCGCACCGACAACGACGCGCATTGAAACTGTAAAAAAGGGTTGCCGACAGGGCCTTCACACGGTATCTTAGGCGGCTCCTTCGGGGTGTAGCTCAGTCTGGTAGAGCGCTACGTTCGGGACGTAGAGGTCGCAGGTTCGAATCCTGTCTCCCCGACCACTCAAGTGGTCGCATTGAAGCCTGGTGAAGTCGTCCAGGCTTTTTTGTTCCCTGAAGTGGCACTGCTTCGGCAGTGTGAAGAAAACAGCATTCACCCCTTGCCGCCATCGGGGTGAATCGCTAGAATAGGCGGCTCCCTTCGGGGTGTAGCTCAGTCTGGTAGAGCGCTACGTTCGGGACGTAGAGGTCGCAGGTTCGAATCCTGTCTCCCCGACCACTTCGGTGGTCACCAAGAAGCCTGGAAGACATCACTGTCCTCCGGGTTTTTTTGTATCAAGCGCCAGGCCGCCCGCGTGACGGGACCTTGCCGCGCAGCGCACGTACAATGGCCGCGCTGCCGGCCCTCCTGCAGCCCCCCCACCTGCCGCTTCGGCGTAGACCGATGCCGGCGCTGCATGCCGTTGCTGCGGCGTGCGACACCTGCAAGGACCACCGATGAGTTCCTCCCCTTCCGATTCGCCGTCGCTGCTGCACGGTCGTGTCCTCGCGTTTGCCGCGATCCTGCTGGCAGCGGTCAACCTGCGCACTGCGGTCACCTCGATCACCCCGCTGCTGGACGTGCTCGGCCAGCAGTTCGGCTTCGGCACCACCATGACCGGCGTGCTGGGCATGCTGCCGACCGCCTCGTTCGCGCTGTTCGGCGTGGCCACGCCGGCATTGGCGCGGCGCCTGGGCCTGGAACGCACCACGCTGCTGGCGATGGTGATGGCGATGGCCGGCCTGCTGCTGCGTTCCAGCGCCGGCAACGTCGGCACGCTGCTGCTCGGTTCGGTGGTTGCACTGGCCGGCATGGGCATCGGCAACGTGGTGGTGCCGCCGCTGGTGAAGCGCTATTTCGCCAACAAGGTTGGCACCATGAGCACGCTGTACATCAGCGTGCTGCAGCTGGGCACGATGCTGCCGGCGCTGCTGGCAGTGCCGGTGGCGAATGCTGCGGGCTGGCGCGTATCGCTGGGCATGTGGGCGCTGCTGGCGCTGGCCGCCGCCCTGCCGTGGCTGCTGCTGGCCAGGCGCGCACCGAAGCCGCAGGCCGACGCCACCGATCCCACCGCACAGCCGCACGGCAAGGTCTGGCGCACGTCGCTGGGCTGGAGCATGACGCTGATGTTCGGCATGACCTCGCTGATGACCTATTCGATGTTCACCTGGCTGCCGCGCATCGTGGTCGAGGCCGGTGGCACGCCCGCGTTCGGCGGCGTGATGGTCGCCGTGTTCTCGGCACTGGGCCTGCTGCCGTCGCTGGTCATTCCGTCGATGGCGGTGCGCCTGCAGAACCCGTTCCCGCTGGTGCTGATCGGTTTCTTCTCGTTCGTGATCGCCTTCACCGGCCTGCTTGTGGCCCCGATGAAGGCGCCGCTGCTGTGGGCCTGCCTGCTCGGCGTCGGTCCGTCCACCTTCCCGCTGGCGCTGACCCTGATCAACCTGCGCACCCGCACCCCCACCGGCTCGGCCGCGCTGTCCGGGTTCATGCAGGGCGTGGGCTACAGCTTCAGCTGCCTGGGGCCGTTCCTGGTCGGCTGGCTGCACACCGTCAGCGACGGCTGGACGATCCCATTCAGCTTCCTGTTCGGCTGCGCCACCCTGATGCTGTGCGCCTCCTGGGTGGCCTGCAAGCCGCGCAAGCTGGAAGACCTCTGGTAAGCCACGTGGGGCCTCGCAACCGGCCCCACCTACCGCTCGTCAGCCCGTCTGCGCATTTTGACGCCGGGCTGACAATTCCGGGCGGATAGTGCCCACGAATGCCCATCCTTGCCGCGTGCCGGCATCGGGCATGGGGGCGGCAGCGCCGCCCAGGCCACCACTCGGTGTGCGGGGGACTCTCGTTTCAGACAAGACATTGCAGGTCGCTGTCCTGGTTTCGCCCATCCCTGCTGGATGGGAGTTCGCGAGGGGAGTGACGCAGGCCACGGCCATCCCAAAATCTGGCATGTGATGTGCGTCACATTTTTCAGGTTGTCTGGTTCGGAAGCCAAGGGGGTCCCCAATGGTTGTCCACCGCCGGCTGGCGCTCTGCGTCGGCCTTGCCTGTACCGCCCTGGCCTGGGCCAGCAGCGCTGCCCCGCCTGACCGCGAGGCGGCCCTGGCCGAGATCGGCCGCTACCGCGACCAGGCCCGTTGGCTGGATGCGCTCGGCGCGATCGAGCACGCCAGCCAGCAGCAGCCCAACGACGACCTGCTGTTCAAGCTGCGCGTCCTGACCCTGGGCGACATCGGCAATGCCTGGCGCGCCTGGGAGCTGTACCAGCAGCGCCCGCAACTGTTCGACGCTGCTCAGAAGCAACGCATCGAAGGCGACTACCTGGCCAAGCTGGTGGTCTGGAGCCTGGCCTACAGCAGCAGCGAAGACAGCCGGCTGGAAGAAGCCGAATCGACCCTGGCGCGCATGCAGCGCTATCTGGGCAGCGAAGGCACCCCACCTGTGCAGGCGCCATTGCGCATCCGCATGGACCGGCTGATCCTGCTCAACCGGCTGGGCCGCCATGCGCAGGTGCGAGAAGAAGCCCGCGCACTGCAGGCTGAAGGCCATGCCCTGCCCGACTATGTTCTGCCTGCGGTCGGCGATTCGCTGATGGGCACGCTGCATCCGGAAGAAGCCATTCCGGTGCTGCAGGCGGCCGTCGCAGGCGATCCGACGCGCGACGCCTCGCATTCGGAACTGGCTTACGCCTACCTGGAAAGCGAGCAGCAGGAAAAGGCCGTCGACCTGCTGCAGGCGTGGCGCGACAAGGAACCTGCCTGGCGCTGGAGCAACGGCAAGTCGCCGTATCCAAACTGGTCGCGCTACGAAGCCGACCTCAACCTGGCGATGGTGCGCGCCTACAGCGGTGACCTGCCCACCGCGCAGCGCGATCTGGAATCGATGGTCGACATCGCACCGGGCAACGGCGGCCTGCAGAGCGCGCTGGGCAGCGTGTACATGATGCGCGGCTGGCCACGCAGGGCGCTGCAACGGCAACAGATGGCGCATGCGCTGGACCCGCGCGACATCGAGCCACGGCTGGGTATGCAGGAAGCCTACGTCGCCCTGCAGCGCGATGACCTGGCGCGACCGCTGCACGACGATCTGGTCGCGCGCTACCCCACCCAGCCCGCCGTCGAACGCATGGACCAGGCCTGGCGCGCGCACCGCGGTTGGCAGCTGAAGGCATGGACCGACATCGGACGCAGTTCCGGCGGTGGTGGCACCTCGCCACTGGGCAACGACGACCGCCGCTATGGCATGGAAGTCCAGACACCCGTACTCGACGATCGCTGGCGGCTGTTCGCCTTCGCCGACCGGCGCTCGGTCGATTTCCAGGACCAGCGCATCGACCCGCTGTGGCTGGGCGCGGGCGTACGCTACCGATTCGGCCGTCTGGATGCGGAAGCTGCAGTGCTGCGCGCCAACGACCACATCGGTGATACCGGCCTGCGCGTCGGCGCGGGCTGGCAGTTCAACGACCACTGGCATGCCGGACTGACCGCCGCACGCAATGATCCGGATGCATCAATGCAGGCGCGCGTGGCCGGCATCACTGCCGACAGCGTCAGCGCGCAGGTCGACTACCGGCGCAGCGAACGCACGCACTGGATGTTCGGCGCCAGCCGCTTCCGCTACGACGATGGCAACCATCGCGAACTGTTCAGCACCAGCGTCGAGCAGCGGCTGCTGACACGCCCACGGTGGCTGATCGATGGCCTGGGCAGTGCATACACCAGTCGCGGCAGCCGCGATGATGCTCCCTACTTCAACCCGAAGCGTGATCGCATGGTCGAGATCGGCCTGCGCATCGACCAGCAGCTGTGGCGCCACTACGAACGCCACTTCCGCCACCGGCTGACCGTCTCGCTGGGCGATTACTGGCAGGACGGCTTCGGCAGTGCACTGGTGCCGTCGGTGTCATACATGCACGAGTGGCAGCTGGGCCAGGGCCGCGTGTTCGAGTATGGCGTGCGCTGGTCGCGGCCGGTCTACGACGGCCATCGCGAACGCCATATCGGCTTCGAAGCCGCACTGCGCTGGGGAGACTGACATGACCCGCATCCTGCGCCTGATCGTGCTCCTGCTGCTGTCGGCTGCGCCGCCGGCCTTCGCGCAGCAGGCCCTGCATCTCGATGCGATCGACAACGGCCTGCTGATCCTCAGCTACCACGACATCCGCGATCAGGTCGCAGCCAAGGGGGATGCCGATACCTATGCGGTGAGCACGCAGAACTTCGCCGCCCATCTGGACTGGCTGGGGGCACACGGTTACCACCCGGTGTCGCTGTCGCAGGTGATCGACGCCTCCCGGGGACGCGCCACGCTGCCACCGAAACCGGTACTGCTGACCTTCGATGACGGCCTGCGCAGCGTCTACGACAAGGCCTTCCCGTTGCTGCAGGCTTACCGCTATCCGGCGCTGGTGGCGGTGATCACCGACTACGTGGACATGGCACCTGGCCGCACCATCGACTATGGCTACCGGCCGTTCGGCCGCGACGACTTCATCACCTGGGCACAGCTGAAGCAGATGCACGACAGCGGCCTGATCGAAGTGGCCAGCCATACCGACGACCTGCACCACGGGGTGCTCGCCAACCCACAGGGGAACTCCACCCCGGCTGTCGTGACCCGCGTTTACAACCCCGCCACGCGCAGCTATGAAAGCGAGGCGCAGTACGCGCAACGCCTGCGCGCCGATCTCTCGCGCAGCGTGCAGCGCATCGAGCAGCATCTGGGCGTGCGCCCGCGCGCCATCGTATGGCCATACGCGGCCTACAACCAGTTGAGCAACGACATCGCCGAGCAGCTGGGCATGCCGGTGTCCTTCGATCTGGAGGGCCGCAGCACGCCGGTGGCCAGCGACCTGCATGGCCTGGCGCGCTTCCTGGTCAGCGACAACCCGACCGTGGAAGGGCTGGCCTACGAGCTGCGCCGCGACGTCGCGCTCGATGGCATCCGTGCCCTGCAGATCGACCTGGATGATGTCTACGACCCCGAGCCCGCACAGCAGGCGCGCAATCTGGATGCACTGATCGAGCGGGTCAAGCGCATCGCACCGACGCACGTCTACCTGCAGGCGTTCGCCGACCCGGACGGCAACAACACCGCCGATGCACTGTACTTCCCCAACCGCCACATGCCGATGCGCGCGGACCTGTTCAGTCGCGTCGCCTGGCAGCTGAAATCGCGTGCGGGGGTGAAGGTCTACGCATGGCTGCCGGTACTCGGCTTCGAGCTGCCCGACCCGGTGCAGCGCAAGGCGCTGGCGATCCGCAACGGCGATGCCGATGGCATGTACCGGCTGGACTTCACCAATCCCCAGGCGCGCCAGGTCATGCTCGACCTCTACGAGGATCTGGCGGTCAACTCCTACTTCGAGGGCCTGCTGTTCCATGACGATGGGTACCTGCGCGATACCGAGCTGCCCACGCTGGCGGCCGGCGATGGGGGCAGCGCACGCACGCAGGCGTTGATCGACTTCACCCTGGCGCTGCGCAACAGCGCGCAGCGCTGGCGGCCGAAGCTGGCCACGGTGCGCAACCTGTACGCGGAGCCGGTGCTGCGCCCGCAGAGCGAAGCCTGGTTCGCGCAGCGCCTGGACCTGTTCAACAAGGCCTACGACCAGACCGCACTGATGGCGATGCCGTGGATGGAAGGCAGCAAGCATCCGGAACGCTGGCTCGACCAGCTGCTGGCCGCGGTGCGTGCACATGACCCACAGCTGCAGCACACCCTGTTCGAACTGCAGACCGTCGATTGGCGCAGCGGGCAACCGATTCCTGCCGAGCGCCTGCGCGCGCAGATCCGCCAGCTGCAGGCGCAGGGCGTGCACCACTTCGCCTGGTACCCGGACGACTTCATCGCCGACCAGCCCTCCACCCGCGATGCCCGCGCGGCAATGTCCGCCGGCAACTTCCCGTACCCGGAGAAGTGACATGGACATGCATCCGTTGCTGCAGGTCCTGTTCCAGTTCGCCTTCTACTACCCGATGGTGATGGCATTCTTCTGGATGTCGGGCGGCCTGTATTACTACTTCCGGCGCGAACGCCATTCGCGCCCACGCAACGACCCGCCGCTGATGGTCGATCCACCGTTCGCGAGCCTGCTGATTCCCTGCCACAACGAGTCGGCAAACCTCGACGACACACTCGGCGCGGCGCTGGCCCAGCGCTACCCGGCCGACTATGAGGTGATCGCCATCGACGACGGCAGCAGCGACGACACGGGTGCGCGGCTGGACGCCCTGGCGGCAAAGCACCCACGGCTGCGCGTGCTGCACCTGGACCGCAACCTCGGCAAGGCCAATGCGCTGCGCATGGGGGCGCTCGCCGCACGCTCGGAATACCTGGTGTGCATCGACGGCGACGCGATGCTGGAAGAACACGCGCTGCACTGGATGATCTGGCACCTGGTGAGCGGCAACCGGGTCGGCGCGGTCACCGGCAACCCGCGCATCCGCAACCGCTCCACCCTGCTCGGACGCCTGCAGGTGGCCGAGTTCTCCTCGATCATCGGCATGATCAAGCGCGCGCAGCGGGTGTACGGGCGCATCTTCACCATCTCCGGCGTGATCGCCGGCTTCCGCCGCACCGCCCTGCACCAGGTCGGCTGGTGGTCCGATGACATGGTGACCGAAGACATCGACATCAGCTGGCGCCTGCAGCGCGCGCACTGGGACATCCGCTACGAACCCAACGCACTATGCTTCATCCTGATGCCGGAAACCCTGAAGGGACTGTGGCGGCAGCGGCTGCGCTGGGCCCAGGGCGGCGTGGAGGTGATGCTGCGCCACGCCCGCTCGCTGCTGCACTGGAAGGAGCGGCGCATGTGGGGCGTACTGCTGGAGTACGTGCTCAGCGTGATCTGGGCCTACACCATGTTGTTCATCGTGGTGCTGTGGGCGCTGGGCAAGTTCATCGAACTGCCCCCGCAACTGCATATCGCCAGCCTGCTGCCGGAGTGGCATGGCGTGATCCTGGCCCTGGTCTGCCTGCTGCAGTTCGCCAGCAGCCTGATCATCGACCGTCGTTACGAAACACAGATTGGACGCAACTACTTCTGGGTCATCTGGTACCCGATGGCGTACTGGTTGATCAGCCTTTCCACCACCCTGGTGGCGTTGCCGAAAACCCTGCTGCGCCGTCGCAGCAAGCGCGCCACCTGGACCAGTCCCGATCGGGGGATCCGATGAACGCACAACGCCCGTCCAACCGCTTCGACTCGCGGATGATCCGCAAGCCGCATCGCCAACCACGCTTCCAGCGCACCGCCTGGGGCTTCGTCACCCTCGCGTTCTGGGGGTTCTACTTCTACCTGTGGGCCCCACTGGTCACCCTGGTGTCGTGGCTGGTCGGCGGCCAGCTGGCCTGGCAGCAGCTGTACGAACGGCAAAGCCAGTTCGACCCCTATGTGCTGGTGGCGTTGCCGCTGATGCTGCTGTGCGCCAGCGTACTGCTGATCGGCTGGGCCGAGTACAACCGCGCGCGCTTCCGTGGCCACGAGCGGCGCCTGCCACGGCCGCTGGCCAGCCTCAACGAAGTGGCCGCCGACCTGGGGGCCAGCACCGGCCTGGCCGAACGCCTGCTGGGCTGCAAGTCCGCCACGCTGCACATGGACGACCACGCGCGGCCGATCGGCATCCGCCGCGAGGTGGTGTAACTCGATTGCCCTGGGTGCCGACCCTGGTCGGCACTTGCTTTGGTAGATGCCGACCTTGGTCGGCGTTCTCTCTGGTGGGTGCCGACCTTGGTCGGCACCGGGGTCTACCGCGAAGAGCATCCACGCATGGCGTGGATCTACTTGCGGGTCTGCCCTTCACCGCGCACGACGAATCGCTCGACGGTGAGTGCCTCCAGCCCCATCGGGCCGTACGCGTGCAGGCGCGTGGTGGAGATGCCGATCTCGCTGCCCAGGCCCAGCTGGCCGCCGTCGGAGAAACGCGAGGACGCATTGACCATCACCACCGCCGAGCGCAGCGCAGTGACGAAGCGCTCGGCGTTGCCCGCGTCTTCGGTGGCGATCACTTCAGTATGGTCGGAGGTGTAGGCACGGATGTGCGCAATGGCAGCGTCGAGATCGTCAACCACGCGTACCGCCAGCACCAGATCAAGGAACTCGGCGGCATAGTCGTCTTCAGTGGCCAACATGCTGCCCGGCAGCAGCGGCTGCGCCTGCGCATCGGCGCGCAGCTGCACGCCGCGCTCGCCGAGCGCCTGCGCCACGCGCGGCAGGAACGCTTCGGCCACCTCGCGGTGCACCAGCAGCGTTTCCAGCGAGTTGCAGGCTGCAGGGCGGCTGCACTTGCCATCCACCAGCAGATCAATGGCCTTGCCGAGGTCGGCGCTGGCATCCACGAACAGATGGCACACGCCCTTGTAATGCTTGATCACCGGCACCCGCGCATGCTCGGCGACGAAGCGGATCAGGCCTTCGCCGCCACGCGGAATGGCCAGGTCGATCAGCTCATGCAACTGCAGCAGTTCCAGCATCGCTTCGCGGCGCAGGTCGGTCAGCACGGCCACCGCAGCCGGCGGTACGCCGTTGGCCTTCAATGCGCCGGACAGCGCCTGGGCGATGGCGGTGTTGGAATGGATCGCCTCGGAACCACCGCGCAGGATCACGCCATTGCCGGCCTTCAGGCACAGCGCGGCCGCTTCGGCGGTCACGTTCGGGCGGGCTTCGTAGATCATCGCGATCACGCCCAGCGGCACGCGCACCTTCTGCACCCGGATGCCGTTTGGACGCACATCGTCGCGGGTGACCTGGCCGACCGGATCGGGCAACGCAGCGACCTCACGCACGGCTTCGGCCATCGCGAACAGGCGTGCCGGGTCCAGCGCCAGGCGGTCGAGCATGGCACTGCCAACGCCCTTGTCGCGCGCTGCGGCGAGGTCACGTGCATTACCGGCCAGGATCAGCCCGGCATTCACTTCCAGCGCCTGTGCCATCGCCAGCAGCAGCGTGCGGCGGGCCGCACTGTCGAGGCCGGCAACGATCTGGGCCGCGTCACGGCAGGCACGCGCCTGCGCTTCGATTTCGCTCATCGGGGTGTCCTTCAAACCGGTCATGGCAGCACCAGATCGTCGCGATGGACGACACTGCCACCGTAGTTGTAGCCCAGCACGGCCTCGATGTCGCGCGAATGGCGACCGGCGATCCGGCGCACATCATCGGCGGCGTATTGACTGACACCGCGGGCGATGCAGACACGGCCCTGTGGTGCATTCCAGCACACCTGCACCATATCGCCACGCCGGAACGCGCCCTCCGCACCGGTGATGCCCCCGGGCAGCAGCGAGGCGCCCTTCTCGCGCATGGCCTGTGCCGCACCGGCATCGATGACGATCGCGCCTTCGGTCAGCGGTGCATGCCGCAGCCAGTGCTTGCGGGCCGCCTCACGGCTGCGCGCTGCGTGGATGCGGGTGCCGAACAGGCGGTCCTGCGCCAGTGCACGCACCACGTCGCTGCTGCGGCCGTTGAAAAGGTAGGTCTCGATGCCGAGACGACCCGCCTTGGCCGCCGCCTCAAGCTTGGTCCGCATGCCGCCGGTACCGGCGCGCGACCCTGCGCCGCCGGCCATCGCCAGCACCTCGTCACTCAGTTCCGGCACGTCGTGCAGTGGCCGCGCATCGGCCACGGTGCGCGGATCCGCGCTGTACAGGCCGTCGATGTCGGTGGCAATGAACAGTGCATCGGCATCGACCAGCGCAGCCACGGTTGCCGCCAGGTTGTCGTTGTCGCCGAGCTTGAGTTCGTCCACCGACACGGTGTCGTTCTCATTGACCACCGGCAACGCGCCCAGCCGCAGCAACTCATTGAGCGTGGCGCGTGCGTTGAGGTAGCGGCGGCGGTTGCGCAGATCGTCGTGGGTCAGCAGCACCTGCGCCACCGGGCGCTCGAAGAAGCGCTGCCAGAGCCCGATCAGCTGGGCCTGGCCGAGCGCGGCCAGGGCCTGCCGCGCCGCCATCGCCGCACCGGGTTCATCGGCCCGCGGCAGGATCGCGCGCCCCGCCGCAACCGCACCGGAGGAGACGATCACCACCTCGCGCCCGGCCAGGACGTTGGCGGAAACAAACTGGGCCAGGCCCAGCGCGTGGCGAGGTGACAGGCCGCCGCCATCGGCAGCCAGCAGGCTGCTACCGACCTTCAGCACCGCACGCCGCCACGGCGGCAGCGCTTGTTCGGGGAACGGCGAGGCGACGTGGGCAGCGTGCTGGATCATCGGTCAGGCTCTCAGCGGGTGTTCCATTCGTGCACGGTCAGCGCGGAGGCCTGCATCGTCACCAGCGGATCGGTGGCGACGATGGCCTGCGCCTGTTCCAGGCTATCGACGTTGCACAGCACATAGGCACCACCGCTGCCATCGGCGAAACCGCCGGTCAGCTGCAGCTTGCCTTGTGCCTGCAATGCATCGAGAAAGTCACGGTGCGGCTGCACGGCGGCGGCGTTGAAATCGGGCCGGCGCATGGCCAGCACCAGGTAGACGGTGCCGGCCATCAGGCCAGCGCCTGCCAGCGTGCGCGCAGTTCGTCCAGGCGCAGGTCGGCAGCCGAACCCGGCGACACGCGTGCGGCCAGGCTGCCTTCCGGGGTGCGTCCCTGCCCTGCAATGTCGGCGCCGGCAGCTGCGGCCTTGTAGGCCTCGCGGAACGGCACGCCGGCCACGGCCGCTTCCACGGCCACGTCGGTGGCATACATGCCCGAATCGATCGCCGCACGCAGCCGGTCGTCACGCCATTCCAGGTTGGCCAGCAGCGCCGGCAGCAGCTCCAGCGCGGCCAGGCCACGGCCGAAACCGTGGAAGATCGCGCCCTTGGACGACTGCAGGTCACGGTGATAACCCGACGGCAGCGACAGCAGCTGCTCGATCTCGGTACGCGCGGCGGCGACGCTGGCGTGGGTCGCGCGCATCAGCTCGATCACGTCCGGATTGCGCTTGTTGGGCATGATCGAACTGCCGGTGGTGTACTGCGCCGGCAGCGCGACGAAGCCGAACTCGGCGCTGGTGAACAGCGACAGGTCCCAGGCAATGCGGCGCAGGTCCAGCGTGGCGCCGCCCAGCGCTTCCAGCGCGGCCAGTTCGAACTTGCCGCGCGACAGCTGCGCGTAGATCGGCGAGATCTGCATGCGGGCGAAACCGAGCGCGGCCGTGGTGTGCTCACGGTCCAGCGGCAGGTTCACACCGTAGCCGGCAGCCGTGCCAAGCGGATTGGCGTCGACCAGCGCATGGGTGTCGCGCGCGCGGATGGCGTTGTCGATGAAGGCCTCGGCCCAGCCGGCCCACCACATGCCGGCCGAGGACACCACGGCACGCTGGATGTGGGTGTAGCCGGGGATCGGCAGATCCTTCTCGGCCTGCGCACGGTCCAGCGCGACCTTGGCAACCTCGGCGCTGAGCTGGGCCACACGCTGCAGCTTCTCCTTCAGCCAGAGGCGGGTGGCGACCAGGATCTGGTCATTGCGGCTGCGGCCGGTGTGGATCTTGCGGCCGGCATCGCCGAGGCGTTCGGTCAGGCGCGCTTCGATCGCCGAATGACCATCTTCGTACTGCGTGTCCAGCACGAAGCGGCCTTCGCGGAAGTCCTGCGCCAGCACGTCGAGCTCGCGCAGCAGGCCGGCCAGTTCATCGGCGCTGAGGATGCCGATGTGCTGCAGGCCCTGCGCATGCGCGGCGCTGGCGGCGATGTCATGCAGGAAGAACTCGCGGTCGAGGATCACGTCGTCGCCGGCGAGGAAGGTCTGGATCTGGGCGTCGACGGCGACGCCGGGCTTCTGCCAAAGAAGGTCTGCCATGGGGGCTCCGGAATACGTGTTCAGTGCGGGATCGACGTCAGTTCGTCGATGCCCAGCGCGAGGTTGAGGTTCTGCATGGCCTGGCTGGCCGCGCCCTTCAGCAGGTTGTCCAGGGTCGCCACCACCACCACCCGCTTGCCGCCCGGGGCCAGGGTGAAGCCACCGACCTGCGCACCGTGGCGGCCGGCGATGCGGCTGACCCACGGCGCTTCATCCACTACCTCGATCAGCGGTTCGCCCGCATAGGCCTGCTGGAAGCGCTCGACGATCTGTTCGCGGGTCTGCACGCGGTTCAGCCACAGGTTGGCGGTGAGCGTGATGCCGCGGAAATGCGGCGCGACATGCGGCATGAATTCAACCGCCACGCCCAGCTGGACCGACACTTCACGCTCGTGCACGTGGTTGGTCAGCGCATACGGCATCAGGTTGTCGGCGAGCAGTTCGACGTTGTTCTTGTCCGACGGCGTGGTGCCGGCGCCGGAATAGCCGGACACACCGAAGCACTGCGGCGGACCGGCCAGCAGGTCCAGCAGCGGATGCACCGCCAGCTGCATCGCCGTGGCATAGCAGCCCGGGTTGCTGATGTGCTTCTGGCCGTTGTAGCGGCCTCGGGTCAGCTCCGGCAGGCCGTAGTACCAGCTGTTGTCGAAGCGGTAGTCGGCCGACAGGTCGACGATGACGGTGTCCGGCTTCGCCGCTTCCAGTGCGGCCACGAACGGTGCGGCCAGGCCGTTGGGCAGGGCCAGGATCACCGCGTCCACGCCCTTGGCGGCCACCGCGTCGGCGTCCAGATTCTCGTACTGCAGCTCGCCCTGGAACTCCGGATGGTGGTCGGACAGGCGCTGCCCGGCGCGTTCGCGCGAGGACACGAAGGCCAGCTTCAGCCGCGGATGTGCGGCCACCAACTTGATCAGCTCGGCACCGGTATGGCCACGGGCGCCGACGATGCCCAGGGTGAAAGTCGAATCGTTCATGCGTGGCTGTCCAGGCGGTACTGCAGGTGGCGCTTCACGCCCTGCCATTCCGTATCGATGATGGAGAAGATGACGGTGTCGCGCGGCGTGCCGTCGGCGTGCCGCTTGTGGTTGCGCAGCACGCCGTCCTGCTTGGCGCCCAGGCGGGCGATGGCGGTGCGCGAGGTGAAGTTGAACCAGCTGGTTTCCAGCACCAGGCTGATGCAGCCCATGGTTTCGAAGGCGTGCTGCAGCAGCAACAGCTTGGTTTCGGTGTTGACGCCGGTACGCTGCACGCGCGGTGCATACCAGGTGTAACCCAGGCTGAGCTTGGGCACGCCGGCATCCAGGTCGTAGAAGCGGGTGGTACCCACGATGTCACCCGCCGCATCGAGGATCACGAACGGAAGCACCTTGCCTTCTGCCTGTGCCTGCAGCGCGGCCTGCACATAGTGCTCGACCCGCTCCGGCGAAGGCACCTGGGTGTACCAGAGCTGGTCCAGGCCGCTGCCCTCCACGGCGGCGCGCAGGCCAGGCACATGCTCGGGCTGCAGCGGCTGCAGTGTCACGTGCTGGCCGCGCAGGGTGGGAATCGTAGTCCAGTGATCGGAATGGTCCATCATTCAGCCCTGCAGGCTCGGTGCGCGCTGGGCGCAGTGGTCGACATAGGTGCTGATCCGGTCGATGCCATCGGCGCCGTACCAGAACACCTTCCAATGGCCCTGCTTGTAGCAGCCATCGGATTCAGCATAGTAGAAGTGATTGATCGGGTTGCCATTGCGCGAACGCCAGAACAGCTGCGGCGTTTCATCCCGCATCACGTTCCACACCGCGCGGCCGAGGCCTTCACCCTGTGCATCATCGAGCACGGCGAACTTGTCCAGGTACACGCCCTCGGCTTCGTCGGTGAGGATCACCGCGGTGCGGTAGTTCTCGCTGACATAGGCGCGCAGCAGCTTGGTCTTCTGGAAATAGTCAGGCACCAGCGTGCGGCCGAAGCTGGATTCGATCAGGCCCTTCAGCCGTGGCAGGTCCAGCTCGTTCCACGCGGTGGCGCGCAGCACCTTCTCGCCCTTGCGCACCAGCGTGCCCGAGCCCTTGTGGGTGAACAGTTCCTTGGCCAGGTCAGCCGGGCGCGTGATGGACACCGACGATTCCAGCGGCAGGCGGTCGAGCAGGTCCTTGATCTGTTCGATCTTCACCTTCATGCCGCCGTGGATCCACGGCTGCGCGATCAGGTGGTCGTACTCGGTGGACAGGTTGATCGAATCGATCACGCTGCCCTGCTCGTCCAGCAGGCCGCCGGTGCCGGTCAGGAAAATGATCTTGTACGGCTGCAGCTCCTGCACCAGCTCGTTGGCGGCGAAGTCGGCGTTGACGTTGAGGATCTGGCCACCCGCGGTTTCGCCCAGGCTGGTGATGACCGGGATAGAACCGGCGCGCAGGCTGGCCTCGATCGGCGCCAGGTTGACCCGCTTCACTTCACCGACCAGGCCGTAGGTGTCCACGTCCAGGTACTCCGCCTCGAACACGCCACCGGTGATCGAGGTGGCACGCGCGCCGTTCTGCTGCAGGGCTTCGACAAGGCGCAGGTTGGACTGCTGGAACACCCGGCGCACGATCGCCAGCGCCTCCGGCGAGGTCACGCGCAGGCCGTTGACAGTCTGCTTCTCGATGCCGGCGGCCGACAGCTCGGCATCCAGCTGCGGGCCGGCGCCGTGCAGCACGATCGGGGTCAGGCCGACTTCCTGCAGGAACGACAGCGAAGAGGTCAGCGCGTCGAGATCGTCGCGCAGCACCGCGCCGCCGACCTTGACCACGGCAAAGCGCTTGGCATCCAACTGAGAAAAGCGCTTGAGGTACTGGCTGATCTCCTTCGCGCTGGCCATGCTGGAAAGCAGGCGCACGATGGTCTGGCGGGTCTGGCGGTGGGGCTGGAGGGCAGGAGACATTTCGGTTTCGTCACAGGCGGCGGTCGCCGCGTTGCAGTTCCACCCGGCCAGGGCCGGGCGGCGTTGTAGAGTCGATCAGGCGCCGGCGGCGATGATGCGGTGCACGGCGTCGGTGTAGCGCTGCAGCTGCTCCAGCGTCACGAACTCATCGGCGGTGTGGGCCTGGGCGATGTCACCCGGGCCGAACACCAGCGTGGTGTAGCCGCCGGCCGAGAACAGCGAGGCCTCTGTCCAGAAGTCCACCGCGTTGCCGATCGGCAGTTCCAGCGCATCGGCCACGTCGCGTGCCAGCAGGCGGCGGTTCTCGGCCTCGGCGATGTCACCGGCCGGCAGGCTGGGGCCACGGAAGGTTTCGGTGAACAGTGCGGCTTCCGGTTCGGCAAAACCGGCGAAGGTCGCCAGCAGGCCATCGATGTCCATCGACGGCAGCGGACGGAACCCGAACCGCACTTCGGCGGCCGGTGCAATCATGTTGGCCTTGATGCCACCTTCGACGCGACCGATGTTGAAGCGCAGGCCGGTGAGGCCGCCGAAGCGCGCCGAGGCCAGCGATTCCACATGGTCCAGCGCACGGTTGCCCCAGCGCATGGCCTGATGCAGTGCGCTGGCGGCCGCATCCTGCTTGCCCGAGGCATGCCCGGCGCGACCGGAGAACTGCATCAGCACCGAGCTGATGCCTCGGTGCGCCAGCACCGCTTCGCTCATGGTCGGCTCCGCCACCAGCACCGCTTCATATGGCAGGCCACGGGCCAGGAACGCGGCGATGCAGCGCGGATCGTTGGCTTCTTCGTCGCTGGAGAACAGGAACGCGGCATCGCCATCACTGGCGTTGGCCGCGGCCACCAGTGCAGCGGCGGCGCCCTTGATGTCACACACGCCCAGGCCGATCACACGATCTTCCAGGCGGCGCATCACGTGCGGGTCGGCACTCCAGTGCGGCGAATCCGGCACGGTATCCAGATGCACGTTGAACAGGTACTTCGGCGTACCACGCACGGCGTACAGGCTGACCGCACCGGCACCGTGGTCGATCACCTCGACGTTGAAGCCGGGCAGGTTCGCGCGCAGGTAATCGAAGATGCCACCGGTGGTGATCGCACGCGGCGGGTTGCGGGTGTCGAAGGACACCAGGGCCTGCAGGTGATCGAGCGTCTGTTCAAGCATGAATCAACAATCCTGTGGAATTCCGCCGGGCATGGCCCAGCGCTACCGGAGCGCATCTGGAGGAGAGCCCCCTTCTTGTTGAAGGGGGCGCGCCAACGGCGCAGGGTTGAGGAGGAATGCGTGGTCAATCGCTCAGCGATTGACTTGCGCGTAAAGCGTCGAGCTCATGCCGAACAGCTTGATGAAGCCTTCGGCCTCCTCCACGCCCCAGTCGGCCGACTGCGCGTAGGTGGCGCCCTTGGTGTTGAGCAGGTGCGGCGACTTCACCGCCACTGCATCGACGCGGCCGCCGCGGGTTTCCAGCACCACTTCGCCATTGACCTTGGCCTGCGAGGACTTCAGGAAGGCCTCGATGTCGGTCTTCAGCGGGTCGTGGTAGAAGCCTTCGTAGACCAGCTCCACCCACTTGCGCGCCACGTCCGGCTTGAAGCGGTTCTGCTGCTTGGTCAGCACCGCATCTTCCAGCGCGCGGTGTGCGGCCAGCAGCGACACCAGGCCCGGGGCCTCGAACACGATGCGGCCCTTCAGGCCGATCACGGTGTCGCCGGTGTACACGCCGCGACCGACGCCGTACGGGGCGAACAGCTTGTTGAGCTGGGCCAGGATCTGGTCGCCCGGCAGCGCCTTGCCGTTCAGTTCAACGGCTTCGCCTTCAACGAACTTCAGGGTGACGGTCAGCGCCTGCTCCGGCCACTCGCTGCGCGGTGCGCACCAGCCACGGGCGCCCTCGCCCGGGGCTTCCCAACGGTCGATCTCGCCGCCGGACATGGTCAGGCCCAGCAGGTTCTCGTTGATGGTGTAGGCCTGCTGCTTGGCGCGCACGCCGAAGCCGCGCTCTTCCAGGTACTTCTGCTCGTAGGCGCGGGTCTGGGTGTGTTCCTTCTGGATCTCGCGGATCGGCGCGATGATCTGGTAGTCACCCAGCGCCTTCACGGCCAGGTCGAAGCGGACCTGGTCGTTGCCCATGCCGGTGCAGCCGTGGGCGATGATGTTGGTGCCCAGTTCGGCGGCACGCTTCAGCGCGGCATCGACGATCAGGTAGCGGTCCGAGACCAGCAGCGGGTACTGGCCCTGGTAGCCTTCGCCGGCCCACACGAACGGCTTGACGAAGCCTTCCCAGATGGCCGGGCCACCGTTGACGGTGACGTGGCTGGTCACGCCCAGCTCGGCGGCGCGCTTCTCGATGAAATCACGCTCTTCATCATCCACGCCGCCGGTATCGGCGAACACGGTGTGCACGTTGTAGCCGCGCTCCTGCAGGTACGGCACGCAGAAGCTGGTATCCAGGCCGCCGGAGAAGGCGAGAACGACGTCTTTGTTGCTCATGGGGATCAGGTCCACTTGGGGGATGGGAATTCGGTAGAGCCGACCGCTGGTCGGCTGAAATGTTGGATGCGCCGCTGCGGGAGCAGCCGACCAACGGTCGGCTCTACCCCTTGTTTGATTCAGCGCCCGGCAACCGCCGCCATGATCGCCTTCTGCACGTGCAGGCGGTTCTCGGCTTCGTTGATGGCGATGCACTGCGGCGAATCCATCACCGCGTCGGTGGCCTTCACGTTGCGGCGCAGCGGCAGGCAGTGGCTGAACACACCGTTGTTGGTCAGCGCCATCTTCCGCTCGTCCACGATGAAGTGCTTGAACTGGTCGCGGATCGGCTTTTCCGGTTCCCAGTTGCCGAAGAACGGCAGCGCGCCCCAGCTCTTGGCGTAGACCACGTCGGCACCGGCGTAGGCGCTGTCGATGTCATGGCTGATCTTCAGCGAGCCGCCGCTCTCGGCCACGTTCTGCTCGGCCCAGCCCATGTAGCGGTCGTCGAGGATGTAGTCGGCGGTCGGGCACAGCAGGGTCACGTCCATGCCCATGCGGGTGGCGATGGTCAGCGCCGAATTGGCGACGGCGGTGTTCAGCGGCTTGGGGTGATAGGTCCAGGTCAGCACGTACTTCTTGCCGCGCAGGTCCTGGGTGCCGAAGTGCTCCTGCAGGGCCATGATGTGGGCCAGCTCCTGGCACGGGTGGGTGATGGTCTCCATGTTGATGACCGGCACCGGCGAGTACTTGGCGAAGCTGTTGAGGACGATGTCCTGGCGGTCGTAGGCCCAGTCGATGAACTTGGGGAACGCGCGCACGGCGATGATGTCGCAGTAACGGCCCAGCACCTTGGCCACTTCCGCGATGTGCTCTTCGGTATCGCCGTCCATCACCGTGCCGAGGTTGAACTCGATCGGCCACGCATCCTTGCCCGGCTGCAGCACCACCGCGTGGGCACCCAGCTGGAACGCACCCAGTTCAAAGCTGGTGCGGGTGCGCATGGACGGATTGAAGAACACCAGCGCGATCGACTTGCCCTTGAGCTGGTCGCCGAGCTTGTTGCGCTTGAACAGCGCGGCCTGGGTCAGCAGCGCGTCGAGCTCGCTGCGGCTCCAGTCCTGGGTGTTCAGGAAGTGCTTGGGGGACATCATCTTTCCTTGCGTGGCGGCGCCGGGTTCGACGCGGTGGAAGGGAAAACAGGAAGCAAAGGTGGAACGAAAAGGTTGCAGTTGCAGCTTTCATGACGCGGAAACGAAAAAACCCAGCCGGCGGGCTGGGTTTTTTTCGGACGAACAGCAAAAAGCTCCGGTTACCCAGCGAGGATGTGGGGTTCCGGTCGACGCGCACGCGAGGTCATGCCCGACGCCTGTCGGGCTGCGCTGCTGTCGTGCTGGAAGTCGGTGAGCTTCATGGTCATCCATCTTTGCATGCGGCCGGGGCCGACGCAAGGGGCCGGGGTCGCAGAATCAGGGATTGCCGGCGGCGCCCTGCTCGGGGCCGACCCAGGGGGTGATCGACACCCGGATCTTGAGCCGGTTGCCGGGATCTTCCGGCAGCCGCGAGCGGTACTTGGTGCCCTTGTAGACGTAGTCCACGTCGTAGGCGATGGGCCGGCGGAATTCACGTCCCACCGGCACGATGCGACAGTCGCGGGTCAGCATCGGACCATTGTTGGCCGGTGCCGGCGCCGGAGCCGGTGACTCGGCGGCGGTATCCTCGGAGACCTCTTCATCGCTGCGCTTGAACATCGAGCGTACCGAGTCCCAGAAGCGGCTGATTCGGCCCTTGTCCTCGACCGGCTCCTCACCAGTGACATTGACCGGCGCCAGGGTCCGGGTCGAGACCGGCTCGCAGTGTTCTTCGGTACGGGTCGCGCGCAGGGTCTGGAACACGGGTTCGACGTTCAGTACCTGCGCGTAGTCGAACTTCACGTTCTCCACGATCACCACCCGGTTGCGGGGCTCGGCCTCCTGCGCCTGGGCCACGGCGGCCAGCGCCGACAGGCAGGCCAGGGTCAGCAACGCGGTGGATTTCATTGGCGAAGGGAGCAAGGACACGGCAATAGTGTAGGCAGTGGCGAGCGCAAGGGGCTGAACATTACCCGTCCACGCTGCTCCTGCCCACCCCACCCTGGTTGGACCCGGCGTCCACCGGTGGCAGGCGGTGCCCCCAAAGGGGGCCGACACGTTCTAAAATCACAGGCTTGTCCCCCAGCCACAGCCCCATGACCCTGCGCCTGCACAACAACCTGACTCGCCAGCTCGAACCGTTCACCCCGCTCGACCCGGCCTGTCCGACCCTGTATGTGTGCGGCCCGACGGTCTACAACTACGTGCACATCGGCAACGCCCGTGGCCCGGTAGTGTTCGGGGTGCTGGCCGATCTGCTGCGACGCCGTTTCGGTGGCCTGCGCTACGCGCGCAACATCACCGACGTGGACGACAAGATCAACAACGCCGCGCGCGAGCAGGGCGTGCCGATCAGCACCATCACCGACAGGTTCGCCGCCGCCTACCGTGAAGACATGGCCGCGCTGGGCGTGGTGCCGCCGGACATCGAACCGGAAGTGACCGCGCACATCCCGCAGATCATCACCATGATCGAGCAGCTGATCGCCAATGGTCATGCCTACGCCGCCGAAGGCCACGTGCTGTTCGCGGTGGCCAGCTTCGAAGGCTACGGCAAGCTCTCGCGCCGCGACCCGGAAGAGATGCTGGCCGGCGCTCGCGTCGACGTGGCCCCGTACAAGCGCGACCCAGGCGATTTCGTGCTGTGGAAGCCGTCCAGCGATGACCTCCCTGGCTGGGAGTCTCCCTGGGGCCGTGGCCGCCCGGGCTGGCATATCGAATGCTCGGCGATGGCTGCCGCCCACCTGGGCGAGACCATCGATATCCATGCCGGCGGCGTCGACCTGCAGTTCCCGCACCACGAGAACGAGCTTGCGCAGAGCGAATGTGCCCACGGCGGCAAGATCTTCGCCCGCTTCTGGCTGCACAACGGCATGCTCAACTTCGGCGGCGCCAAGATGAGCAAGTCGCTGGGAAACATCGAACGCGTGCACGACCTGGTCCGCCAGCACCCGCCGGAAGCGCTGCGCCTGGCCCTGCTGTCGGCCCACTACCGGCAGCCGCTGGACTGGTCCGATGGCCTCATCGAGCAGTCGGTGCGCACCCTGGACCGCCTGTACGGCACGCTGCGCGAGCTGGCGTCGGTCGAGGCGGTCGTGGCGATCCCGGCCACGGTCGAGGCGACTCTTGATGACGACCTGAACACCCCGCAGGCACTGGCCGAAGTGGCCCGCATCGCCGCAGATGCACGCCGGGCCACCGACCCTGCCGAACAGGTGCGCCTGAAGGGCGAACTGCTCGGTGCCGGCCTGGCCCTGGGCCTGCTGCAGGCCGATCCAGCGCAGTGGTTCGGCACCGCGGCCAGCGATGATGGCGAAGATGCCCGCATCCAGGGCCTGATCGACGAGCGTGCCGCCGCCAAGCAGGCGCGCGATTTCGCCCGTTCCGATGCCATCCGCGACCAGCTGGCCACCGAAGGCATCGTGCTGGAAGACACCCCGCAGGGCGTGCGCTGGTCACGCAAGCGCGGCTGACCCACCCTGCCCCGTGGCCGGTCCGCCGGCCACGCTCCACTGTAGAGACTGTTGTGACCGACTCCCCGTTCCCGCTTGAACCCACCGCCGCCGAGGCCCAGACCGCCATCGCCGAGGAATTCGGCTTCTTCGGCGACTGGTCCGAGCGCTACCAGTACCTGATCGACCTCGGCCGTAAGCTGCCCGCCTTCCCGGACGAATGGAAGACCGAAGAGCACCGCCTGCTCGGCTGCCAGTCGATGGTCTGGATCGTGCCGGAAGGCAATGCGCAGTCGCTGCGCTTCCACGCCATCAGTGATTCGGCCATCGTTTCCGGCCTGATCTTCCTGGCCCTGCGCGTGTACTCCGGGCGCTCGGCGCAGGAGATCCTGGCCACCGAACCGAGCTACATCCAGGACATCGGCCTGGCCCGCCACCTCTCGCCCACCCGCAGCAACGGCGTGGCGGCGATGCTGGCCTTCATCCGCGAGACCGCGCAGGCCCAGCTGCAGCGCGACCCGTCGTGAGCGAACCCGCCACGGCCGAAGACACCGCGCTGGGGCTGCTGTCCCGGCCCGGTTTTGCCAAGCTGCTGGCCTACCGCATCTTCGCGATGCTGTCCTACCAGGTGGTCGCGGTCACCGTCGGCTGGCACATCTACGAAGTCACCCGCAATCCGTTCTCGCTGGGCCTGGTTGGCCTGGCCGAGGTGCTGCCGTTCTTCTGCGTCGCGCCATTCGCTGGTTATCTGGTCGACCACCTGCCGCGCCGCCGGCTCGGCATGGTCGCCTGCTCCGGGTTGATCGCCACCGCGCTGGTGTTGACCGGCGTGGCCAAGGGCTGGCTGCCGTTCGAAGGCGTGTGGCCGATCTATGCGGCCATTGCGCTGACCGGCATGGTCCGCGCCTTCCTGTCGCCGATCTACAACGCCCTGTTCGCCCGCGTGCTGGCCCGTGACCAGTTCGCACGTGGCGCTGGCCTCGGCGCCGTGGTGTTCCAGGCCGGCATGGTGGCCGGTCCGGCATTGGGCGGCGTGCTGGTCGGCTTCGGCGGCAAGGGCCTGTCCTACGCGGTGGCCACGGGCTTCGCGCTGGTGGCGATGGCCTGCCTGGCCACGCTGAAGGTGGAAGAACCGGTGCATACCGGCCCGGCCGCCCCGATCTTCAAGAGCATCGCTGAAGGCGCGCGCTTCGTGGTCGGCAACCGGATCATGGTCGGGGCGATGGCGCTGGACATGTTCTCGGTGCTGCTGGGCGGCGTGGTGGCGATGCTGCCGGCGTTCCTGCACGAGATCCTGCACCACGGTCCGGAAGGCCTGGGCATCCTGCGCGCAATGCCGGCGCTGGGCTCGGTCTGCGTTGGCCTGTGGCTGGCGCGCCACCCGCTGCACCGCAATGCCGGCCGCGTGCTGCTGTTCGCGGTGGCCGGCTTCGGCCTGTGCGTGATCAGCTTCGGGCTGTCGCAACACTTCTGGCTGTCCGCGCTGATCCTGCTGTTCTATGGGGCCTTCGATGGCGTGTCGGTGGTGATCCGCTCGACCATCCTGCAGCTGGCCACACCGGAAGAAATGCGCGGCCGGGTGTCGTCGATCAACGGCATCTTCATCAGTTCGTCCAACGAACTGGGCGCGTTCTATGCCGGCACGATGGCAAAGCTGCTCGGCCTGGTGCCGGCAGTGGTGCTGGGTGGGTTCGCGGTGCTGAGCGTGGCCGGGATCACGGCGTGGAAGAACCCGACGTTGCGGAAACTGAATCTTCGCGACCTGCAATAGAGCGGATTTCCGCGCGCCCACGCGCCGGTAGCGCCGGGCCATGCCCGGCGGGCTCTTTCCGTGACCGCGGTGGGGTGTCACTTTTCTTTTCGCGCGAAAAGAAAAGTAACCAAAAGAAACGCGCCGCCATCCGCGAGCCGACGCTGCGCGCCGGTGCCCTGTGCTCCTCGGTGAATCAGGGGACGGCGCCGAACTCGCTGCGCTCAAACAGCGGCGCCTCTTCGCCCCTGATTCCCCTGCGGTGCTCGGCTCGCTACAAGGCGGACCCAACAGCCGCGAGCGCACGCATGACCGCCCTTGGTGGAGCCAAGCCATGCTTGGCTGCTTTTGCTTTTGCTCTTCTTTGCCCGCGCCTTCGACCCGAGCCGGGCATGGGCTAGGCTTTACAGCAACCGCGCACACAGGCTCCCTCCTATACCCGGAAGGCCCCGTTCTACCCAGCCAACCACACCCAACAAAAAACCCGGCCGAGGCCGGGTTTTTCGCATGACCAGACAACGATCAGGAATCAGTCGCCCTGCTGCTTCTGCAGGTGCTCCCAGCGCTCCTGGGCGTCGATGGTGCGTTCGGCGGTCAGGCGCGCTTCCAGGCGCTCCAGGCCGATTTCTTCGCCGGTGTCGACGCAGTAACCATAGTCGCCCGCTTCCAGGCGCTTCAGGGTGCTGTCGATCTTGCCGATCAGCTTGCGGTAGCGGTCACGGGTACGCAGTTCCAGCGAGTTCTCGGTCTCGCGGGTCGCACGCTCGGCTTCGTCGCCGATGTCACGCACTTCCTCGCGCAGGTTCTCGATGGTCTGCTTGGACTCTTCCACCAGGTCCGCGCGCCAGTTCTGCAGCCGCTGGCGGAAGTACTCCTGCTGCAGCGGGCTCATGTATTCCTCTTCCGAGGACGGCTTGTAGCCAGCCGGCAGGATCGGGCGGCCGGTGGCCTCGTCGGTCTTGTACTCGACCACCTTGTACTTGCTGCGCGGGGCCGGTGCCGCCGAGCGGGCGGCGACGGCCACGGCAACCTTGCCGACAGGGCGCGACACGGTCTTCGGGGCGGAATCGGATTTCACGGCGGTTTTGGCAGGCGATTTCGAAACGGGCACGGGATTCTTGGATTGCGGGGCCTTCGAAGCAGCAGGAGCGGCGGCCGGGGCCGGCTTGGGGGCCGGTTGGGCTGCTGCCACTGCCACGGTCTTGGCCGGGACAGGCTTGGCCGGAGCCGGCTTGGGGGCAGGCTTCGGTGCGGACTTCACTACGGGGGCCGGGGTCGGCTTTGCGGCCGGCGCGGCAACATTCTTGGTGACTTTCTTTACAGCGGCAGGCGTGGCCACCGGTTTAGCCGCAGCAACCTTCTTCGCTGCAGGTTTGGCGACCGGCTTGGCCGCAGCCTTCTTCACCACCGCCTTCGGCGCCGGCTTGGCTGCTGCCTTCTTCGCCACCGGCTTGGTGGCGGCCTTCTTCACCGGCGCGGCCTTGCTGGCGGCTTTCTTCACTACCGGCGCCTTCTTGCTGGCAGCGGCAGGCTTGGCCTTGGCGGGCGCAGCAGCCTTCTTCGCCACCGGCTTGGTTGCCTTGACCGGCGTTTTCTTTGCGGTGGCCTTCCTGGCCGCCGGTTGCGAGGACGCTGCCTTGGTCGCCGGCTTGCTGGCCGGTTTCTTGGCAACGGGCTTTGCCGCCAACTTCTTCACAACAGGCTTGGCGGTTTTCTTGGCGGCCGTTGCGGCCTTCTTTGCAGTTTTTTTAGCAGCCACGAAACGCTCTTCCTTGGATTCCCCGGGGCCCGGGAAAGCGGGCCTTTATAGCCTACCCGACCCGCAGCAGCAACCTCGACCCCCTGCTCCATTCAGTCCTGGAGTCAAGGCGCCCTTGGAGGCAGTCCGACGAACACGGACCGCCTTGCGCGGTACGGAACCTGGCCAGCACCCGAAGGCGCTGGTACCGGTCGCAGGCCATCGGCGACATGCGACCAACGGCCCATCCTGCACAAATGCGGCCTTCATGCCAACTGGCATAAGATGACTGGGTGATCTCGCGCCTGCTCATTGCCCTGCTGCGCTTCTACAAGCGCTTCATCAGCCCCCTGCTGGGGCCACGCTGCCGTTTCGTGCCGAGCTGTTCTGAATACGCGATGGACGCCATCGCGCGGCACGGCCCGCTGCGCGGAAGCTGGCTGGCTGCGCGCCGGCTGGGCCGCTGCCACCCGTTCCATCCCGGCGGCTTCGACCCCGTGCCCGAGTCCCCCAACGCCCCCTCTTGCCGTTGCACAGGAAAACACTGACATGTCCTCCACCCTCATCACCAACGCCCGCATGGTCAACGAAGGCCGCACCTTCGACGGCGACCTGCGCATCGAGAACGGCCGCATCGCGCAGATCGGCAACGGGCTGGCGCCGCGCGACGGCGAGCAGGTGGTGGACGCAGCCGGACGCTGGTTGCTGCCTGGCATGATCGACGACCAGGTGCACTTCCGCGAACCGGGCCTGACCCACAAGGGCGACATCGCCAGCGAATCGGCGGCTGCGGTGGCCGGTGGCCTGACCAGCTTCATGGACATGCCCAACACCAATCCGCCGACACTGGATTCGACCATTCTCGAAGCCAAGTACGAACTGGCGCGCGGCCGCGCCTGGGCCAACTACGGCTTCTACCACGGCGCCAGCAATGACAACCTGGACGCCATCCGTGCCCTGGACCCGAAGAAGGCCCCGGGCGTGAAGGTGTTCATGGGCGCCTCCACCGGCAACATGCTGGTGGACAATCCGGAAACGCTGGACGCGATCTTCCGCGAATGCCCGACGCCGATCATCACGCACTGCGAAGACACGCCGATGATCGACGCCAACCTGAAGGCCTTCCAGGAGAAATACGGCGACGCGCTGACCCCGGACATGCATCCGGACATCCGCTCGCGCGAGGCCTGCATCAAGTCGACCCGCCTGGCGATGTCGCTGGCGCGCAAGCACGGCACCCGCCTGCATGTGCTGCACATCTCCACCGCCGATGAGCTGGCGCTGTTCGAGAAGGGCCCGCTGATCCGCGCCGACGGCAGCCGCAAGCAGATCACCGCCGAAACCTGCGTGCACTTCCTGCACTTCGCGCGTCCGGACTATGCGACCAAGGGCAACCTGATCAAGTGCAACCCGGCGATCAAGGAAGTGTCCGACCGCGAGGCGATCACCGCCGCGCTGGCCGACGACGTGCTGGACGTGCTGGCCACCGACCACGCGCCGCACACCTGGGAAGAGAAGCAGAAGCCCTACGCACAAGCGCCGTCGGGCCTGCCGCTGGTGCAGTACGCGCTGGTGGCCGCGCTGGAGCGCGTGCACGAAGGCAAGCTGACCCGCGAGCAGGTGGTGCAGAAGTTCGCGCATGCGCCGGCACAGCTGTTCGACGTGGAAGAACGTGGCTTCCTGCGCGAGGGTTACTTCGCCGACCTGGTGCTGGTCGAGGACGTGCCGTTCACGGTCAAGCGCGAGGACGTGCTGTCCAAGTGCGGCTGGTCGCCGTTTGAAGGCACGACCTTCCGTTCGCGCGTGGCCTCCACCTGGGTCAATGGCCAACTGGTGTGGGACGGCAGCAAACTGGTGGGCGAGCCGGCCGGCCAGCGCATGACCTACGACCGCTGATGCGCTCCGCACTTCTGATCGGGGCGCTGCTGGTGGCCGCGCCCCTGTTCACCGCACCGTCGGCGCAGGCACAGGACGGCATCGGCAGCCTGATCGACAGCCGCGTGGTGTTCCCGGCCAGCGCATCGCAGGGCGCACTGGTGATCGGCAAGGTACCCGCCGGCAGCCGCGTGCAGTACGCCGGCCGCCAACTGCGGGTGAGCGGCTATGGCAGCGTGGTGTTCGGCATCGGCCGCGACGAGAAGGGTCCGCTGCGCGTGCAGGTGCAACGCCCTGATGGTGGCAGCGAGACCGCGACCATTGCGGTGACCCCGCGCGACTGGCCCACCGAGCGGGTCAACGGCGTGCCGCCGAAGACGGTCAACCCGCCGCCGGCGATTGCCGAGCGGATCAAGCGCGAACAGGCACAGGTGACCGCCGCGCGTGCCCGCGATGACGATCGCACCGACTTCACCCAGACCTTCATCTGGCCGGTGCAGGGCCGCATCAGCGGCCGCTTCGGCAACGCACGCGTGTACAACGGACAGCCCGGCGCAGGTCATTCCGGCATGGACATCGCGGTACCGACCGGCACGCCGGTGAAGGCGCCGGCGGCCGGCATCGTCACCTTCGCCGGCCCCGACCTGTACCTGACCGGCGGCACGCTGCTGCTCGACCACGGTTTCGGTGTCAGCTCCAACTTCCTGCACCTGTCGCGCATCGACGTAAAAGTTGGCGACCGTGTGGAACAGGGCCAGGTGATCGCTGCGGTCGGCGCCACCGGTCGTGCCACCGGCCCGCACCTGCACTGGGGCATGAACTGGTTCGATACCCGTATCGATCCGCTACTGGTACTGGAACGCAAGTAACGCGCGCAATGCGCTTTGGTGGGTGCCAACCTTGGTCGGCACAACCTCACAGAGCGTGCGGACCAAGGTCCGCACCCACCAGAAGCAGTCAACAGCGCCGATCGATCAACCGCGCGCAGCCCACCACACACGCAGCAGGGTGCGCACCGGGGTCGCTTCAATCGGCTTGCCTGCGGCCTGCGCGGCAACGCGTGCACGCGCCAGGCTGGACCACACGCGGCGCGGGCGCGGGCCGGGCACGCGGCTGCCCCAGCCCTTCAACAGATGCTGCGCCCAGCGCTGTGCGGCCGTGCTGGCATCACCATCCAGCAGGCTGCGCGGCACACCGGCTACGCCGGCATCCTGCAGGCGCTGGGCCAGAGTCTGCAGCTGCACTGCGCGACCGGCGCCGGTGCGCGGCTTGTCCGCGAACAGGGCTGCCTCCACCGCGGCCACGGCCTCTGCGTAGTTCGCCAGCGCGCGCTCGGCGCCGGCCGCATCCAGCGCGACCGTGCGCGCTTCAACCAGATCCGGAAGTGCTTCGGCCAGCTGCGCCCACGGCGCACGCACCGGCTCCAGCAGGCGGCCCAGCGGATGGCGCGAACGATGCGCGGCCCAGCTGCGCAGCTCCTCGCCCCACCATGCCAGCTTGGCGTCGGCCGGCAACGGGTCGCCGCTGGTGTTGAGCATGTCGTCGAATTCCTGCAGCAGCGCGAACCACGCCACCGCAAGCTCGCGTTGCGATTCGGCCACGAACGGGGCGGCCACCGACCATTCCGGCCAACGGCTGCGCCACTTGTCGAGGAAACTGTCCAGCGCGGTACTGCTCACTACGTGATTCCTTACGGCTGGGCCGGGGCTGCCGGCCGGGTCGGCCAGAGACTGGCCAGTTGCAGAAGTGCGGCGTTCTCGACCAGCACGTCGGCCTGCCAGGCCAGCGGATCGTCGCTGTGCAGGCGATAGCCCCACAACGCCGCCACCGACGGCATGGCCGCGGCACGCGCGGCGATGATGTCGCGCTCGTCGTCACCCACGTACACGCAGTCTTCGGCGGCAATGCCGATGGCCTGCGCGGCGTGCAGCAACGGCAGCGGATGCGGCTTGCGTTCGGCCAGGCTGTCACCACCCACCAGTACCGCACAGCGCTGCTGCCAGCCGTGCTGCGGCAGGATCAAGCGCGCCAGGTATTCAGGCTTGTTGGTGACAATGCCCCACACCGTACCGGCGTCGTCCAACGCGGCGAGCATGCCGGCCACGCCATCGAACAGCACTGCGTGCTGGCCGATCAATGCTTCGTAGCGCTGCAGGAATTCCGGGATCAGCGCGTCACGTGCGGCAACGTCCAGTTCCGGGAACGCAGCCGAGACCATCGCCCGCGAGCCCTTCGACACCACCGGGCGCAGCGCGGCCGGATCGATGGGTGCGCGTCCACGCTCGGCCAGCATCGCGTCGCAGGTGGCGACGAAGTCCGGCGCGCTGTCCAGCAGGGTGCCGTCCAGATCGAACAGCACCGCGCGCGGGAAGCGGGCCGCGGTCATGCCGGCTTGACCGCGTAGGCCAGGTAGTTGATGTCGGTACGGCTGCTCAGGCGGGCCTGGTTGCGCCACGGCTCGTAGGCCATGCCGCTGACATCCACCAGCTGCATGTCGGCCTCGCGCAGCCAGCGCGCCAGCTCGGCAGGCTTGATGAATTCCTGGTAGTGGTGCGTGCCCTTGGGCAGCAGCCGCGCCACGTACTCGGCGCCGACGATCGCCACCGCGAAGGCGGCGGCGGTGCGGTTGATGGTCGACAGGAACAGGTGGCCGCCCGGCTTCAGCAGGCGCTTGCAGGCCTCGATGATCGCGCCCGGGTCGGGCACGTGCTCGAGCATTTCCATGCAGGTGACCATATCGAAGCTGCCCGGCTGCTCGGCGGCCAGATCTTCGGCAGCCTGCACCCGGTAATCGACCTTGGCGCCGCTTTCCAGCGCATGCAGGCGCGCGACCTTGACCAGTTCCGGGGCCAGGTCGATGGCGGTGACGTCAGCACCGGCCTGGGCCAGCGCTTCACTCAACAGGCCGCCACCACAACCGATGTCGAGCACGCGCGCACCGCGCAGCGGCACGCGATCGGCCACGTACTGCAGGCGCACCGGGTTCAGCGCATGCAGCGGCTTCTGCGGGCCGTCAGCGTCCCACCAGCGGTTGGCCAGCGCGGCGAACTTGTCCAGCTCGGCCTGATCGAAATTGGAGGAAGCGTGGGGGGCAGTCATGAGGGGTCCTTGCGGCGCCGGGGTTCAGGCGCGGATATGACGGATGCGCTCGCGCCACTGGCGCGCGTTGGCGATGATGCCCGGCAGGTCCATGCCGACCAGCTCGCGCTGCACCAGCTTCGGCTTGCCGGCAATCCAGACGTCGCTGACCTGCTGGCGGCCGGTGGCGTACACCAGCTGCGACAGCACGTTGTGCAGTGGCTGGGTCTCCAGCGCGGACAGGTCGACGCAGACCAGATCGGCCTGCTTGCCGACTTCGATGGAACCGATGCGGTCGCCGAAGCCCAGTGCGCGGGCGCCACCCAGGGTGGAGGCGCGCAGCGTGGTCGCCGCATCGAGCGCGGTCGCATCGTCGGCCACGGCCTTGGCCAGGATCGCCGCGGTGCGGTTCTCGCTGAACATGTCCAGGTCGTTGTTGCTGGCGCAGCCATCGGTGCCGATGGCCAGGTTCACGCCGGCGCGCTGCAGGGCGCAGGCCGGGCAGAAACCGGAGGCCAGCTTCAGGTTCGATTCCGGGCAGTGCACCACGCTGACGCCACGTTCGGCGCACAGGTGGATTTCCGCATCGGTCAGCTGGGTCATGTGCACCGCGATCAGGCGGTCGTTGACCAGGCCGAGCCGATCCAGCCGCGCCAGCGGGCGCTGGCCGTGCAGCTTGATCGAATCGTTGATCTCCTGCGCGGTCTCGTGGGTGTGCAGGTGCACCTGCATGTCGAGCTGGTCGGACAGCATCCGCACCCGCTCGAAGTTGGCATCGTTGACCGTGTAGGGCGCATGCGGCGCGAACGCGGTGCCGATCAGCGGATCGGTGCGCCACTGGTCGTGCAGTTCACCGGCCTTGGCGAAGTATTCGTCATCGGTCTTGGCCCAGGCGGTGGGGAAATCGATGATGACCGCGCCCACCAGCGCGCGGAAACCGTGCTTCTTGTAGACCGCGGCCTGCACGTCGCCGAAGAAGTAGTTCTCGTTGGCACAGGTGGTACCGCCGCGCAGCATCTCGGCGATGGCCAGGGTGGTGCCGTCGGCAACGAATTCGGGGCCAATCACCGCCGCTTCCACCGGCCAGATGTGCTGCTGCAGCCAGGTCATCAGCGGCAGGTCGTCGGCGACGCCGCGCAGCAGCGTCATCGGGTTGTGCGTGTGCGCATTGACCAGGCCCGGCATCAGGGCAGCCTCGGGGCGGCTCACCACCTGGGTGGCGCGGAACCGTGCGCGCGCCTCGGCACGCGGCAGGATGGCCACGATTTCACTGCCACGCACGGCAACGGCATGGTCTTCCAGCACCACCGCGTGCGGCTCGATCGGAACGACGTAACCGGCTTCGATGAGCAGGTCGCAGGCTTCGGGGAGGTGCGGGCTATCGCTCATGCGGGCTCACTGGCTGTGGGGCGAGATACTTCTGGGGGACACGCCCCTGAGTCAGGGGCTGCCGCGAAGCGGCGGGGTCTGGAGACTCGTGAAGCGGGGCCCATGATCTGCCGAAGCAGATCATGGGAGCGCCAGCGCGAATGCGATGGCGCGTACCCGGCCAGCGGCCGGCACTACCGTAATCCGGCTGCGCCGGATTACTTGACGCGTGCGGAGTATTCGCCCGAACGGGTGTCGACGCGGATCACTTCTTCCTGGTTCACGAACAGCGGCACGCGGACCACGGCGCCGGTTTCCAGGGTGGCCGGCTTGCCGCCGCCGCCCGAGGTGTCGCCACGGACGCCCGGATCGGTTTCGGTGATCTTCAGTTCAACGAAGTTCGGCGGCTGCACGAAGATCGGCTCACCGTTCCACAGGGTGACCACGCAGGACTCTTCGCCCTTCAGCCACTTCTCGGCGCCGCCCATGCCGGCCTTGGTGGCCTGGACCTGCTCGAAGGATTCCGGGTCCATGAAGTGCCAGTACTCGCCGTCGCTGTACATGAAGTTCATGTCGGTATCGACGACGTCGGCTGCATCCAGCGAGTCGGTCGACTTCATGGTGACTTCCTGGGTACGGCCGTCCTTGATCAGGCGGTACTTCACGCGGGTGAAGGCCTGGCCCTTGCCCGGCTTGACGTATTCGGTGTCGATGATGACGGCCGGTTGGTTGTTGACCAGGATCTTCATCCCGTTCTTGACGTCGTTCATGCCGTAGCTGGCCATGCGTAAACTCCTGAGTGGCAAAAACGCCGCGGGTGCGGCGAGCCGTTAGAATGGAAAGCCCACCGGATGCCGGTGGGCGACTGTTTTTCTGCCCCCATGATAACCGCAGGCCCCCTCTCCATGCAGCTTTCCGCCTTCCCACGGCCCCAGTCGCCAGGTGCGCCCGCGCGCTGGCAGCAGCTCTGGCGCCAGGCGCTGCGCGACCCGCACGCCCTGCTGGCCCGGCTGCAGCTGGACCCGGCCGCGCTGGGTGTCTCGGAGGCGGCCATGGCCCAGTTCGCGCTGCGCGTGCCGGAGGGCTTCGTGGCCCGCATGCGCCCCGGCGATGCGGCCGACCCGCTGCTGCGCCAGGTGCTGCCGATCGACGCGGAAATGCACCCGGCGCCCGGGTTCAGCTTCGATGCGGTGGGCGATGGCGCCGCCAAGAAGGCCACCGGCGTCATCCAGAAGTACCGTGGCCGCGCCCTGCTGGTCGCCACCGGCAGCTGCGCGATCAACTGCCGCTACTGTTTCCGCCGCCACTTCGACTATGGCGCGGAGAACGCCGCCAAGGGCGGCTGGCAGGAGGCCGTAGCCGCCATCGCCGCCGACCCGGACATCGACGAGGTGATCCTGTCCGGCGGTGACCCGCTGTCGCTGGCCACGCACAAGCTGGTGGAACTGACCGACGCCCTGCGCCAGATACCGCACATCCGCCGCCTGCGCATCCATACCCGACTGCCGATCGTGCTGCCGGAGCGCGTGGACGATGAACTGGTCTCCTGGCTGGGCAGCCTGCCCTGGCCGCTGGCGATCGTGGTCCACGCCAATCACGCCAATGAATTCGACGCCAGCGTGGACGCGGCCATGGCGCGCCTGCGCGGTACCGGCGCCCAGCTGCTGAACCAGGCGGTGTTGCTGCGCGGGGTCAACGACAGCGTGCAGGCCCTGCAGGACCTGAGCGAGCGCAGCTTTGCTGCTGGCGTGCTGCCCTATTACCTGCACCAGCTGGACCGGGTCGAGGGCGTGGCCCATTTCGAAGTGGACGACACCCAGGCCAAGGCGCTGATTGCCGGCCTGACCGCACGCCTGTCCGGCTACCTGATCCCCAAGCTGGTGCGCGAACTGCCCGGCGACCCGAGCAAGCGCCCGCTGTAACAAAAAAGGGGACGGAGGGAATTAAGTCGCTTATGCATTTGCGACTTAATTCCCTCCGTCCCCTTTTTTGGGGTCAGACGCCCGATTCGATCATCCGCACCACTTCGGTGGCGGTCACCGGGTGGCTCAGCCAGTAGCCCTGGCCAAGATCGCAGCCGCGCTGCGCCAGCAGCTCGAACTGTGCCTGCTGCTCGATGCCCTCGGCCACCACGGTGATGCCCAGCGCGTGGGCCATGGCGATGATCGCCGTGGTCAGCGCAAGGTCGTCGGGATCGCGCTGCATGTCGGCAACGAAGCTCTTGTCGATCTTCACGCCGTCCACGGGCACCTGGCGCAGATGACTGAGCCCGGAGAAGCCCGTACCGAAATCGTCCAGCCACACCTTCACGCCGGTGCGGTGCAGCTTGTCCAGCAGCTGCGCGGCAACCATCTCGTCGCCGATCACGGCGGTTTCGGTCAGCTCCAGGTGCAGGCGCGACGCCGGCAGCCCGGACTCATGCAGGCACTGCGCGACCAGTGCCGGCAGTTCGCCGCCACGCAGCTGCCGCGGTGACACGTTGACCGACACGAACAGCTCATCGCCCGCTGCCCCGCGCGGCCACTGCGAGGCCTCCATGCAGGCCGCACGCAGCACCTTCGGGCCGATGATCTCGATCAGGCCACTCTGCTCGGCCACCTCGATGAACACCGAGGGCGGGATCGTGCCCAGGGTCGGATGCTGCCAGCGCAGCAGTACTTCAACGCCGACCATGCGGCGGTCGCGCATGCGGAAGATCGGCTGGTAGGCCAGGCGCAGCTCACCGCGCTCCCAGGCGCCGCGCAGCTCCTGTTCCATATGCACGCGACGCTCGACCGCATGGTCCATCGCCCGGCTGTAATAGCGATAGCAGTTCTTGCCGGCCATCTTCGCCTGGTACATGGCGATGTCGCCGTTCTTCAGCAGCGTGGTCGCATCGGCAGCATCGTCGGGGAACAGGGTCACGCCGATCGAGGTACCCAGGAACAGTTCCCTGCCCTGCACCACCAGCGGCTTGCCCAGCTCGCGCACCAGCACTTCGGCCAGCAGCCGCGCATTGGCCGCCACGTCGCCATCTCCGACCAGGATCACGAACTCGTCGCCGCCGAAGCGGGCCAGCAGGGCTTCATCGCCCCCGGCCTCGGTGACCGCGCGGCCGATACGCTGGGCGAACTGCAGCAATGCCTCATCGCCGGCCTCGTGGCCAAGGGTGTCATTGACCCGCTTGAAATCGTCGATATCGGCGAACAGCAGGCCCAGCCGGTGGTTGGCGGCACGGGCCGCCATCAACCGATGATCAAGCGCCTCGCGGAATGCCAGCCGGTTGGTCAGCCCGGTCAGCGCGTCGGTATAGGCCATGCGCCGCACTTCGCGGTCATGGCGTGCGATCGCATCGCGCATCCGGGCGAAACCGCGGACCAGTTCGCCGACCTCGTCGTCGCGGGTGTTCTCGGCCAAGGGTGTCTGGTAGTCACCGGCCTCGATGCGGCGGGCGGCGACGGCAAGATCACGGATCGGCGCGACCAGGGTGCGCTGCACGTACAGGATCACCACCACGCCGATCACCACCAGCAGGCCCAGCATCAGCAGCAGCCAGCCCAGGTGACGGCTGCCAACCTGCTGCAGGCGCTCGCCCAGGGTGGCGTTGGCCGCCTGCTCGCGCTGCTGCACCTCATCCAGCGCCATGCCGACCCGGACGCCGCCAATGCGCTGGTTGCCGATCATGATCGGCATGGCGTTGTCGAGCACCTTCGGCGATTCCTGCACGACCAGCATCTGCGCGGCCGCGGCCTTGGGTGCCAGTGGATCGGCCATCGGCTGACCGAATCCAGACACCTCGACCGAGCCATCGTGTACCAGCCGGCCGCGTTCATCGAACACCAGTACATAGCGCACCACGGGCTGGCGCGCGGTACTGCGCACCAGTACGCCCACCTGGTCCAGGTCACGGTAGTACAACGGGTTGGCCAGCGCGTCGGACAGCTCACGCGCCATCGCCTCGCCGCGACTGCGCACGCTGCGGTCGAACAATTCATGGATGACGCCGCCGCTGAGGTTGCGCACCTCGCCCTGCATCGCGGCCTGCCGCCCCAACAACACCGCAAGGATCGCGATCACCACGACCATCGCCCCGCCCATCGCGAGCAGGAACCGGGCCTGCATCCCCGAGCCAAGCCACTTCATTCCACTTCCATCCGCACGCGCGTCAATCCTTGTTTCAATTCATCCAACCGCTGCTGCGCATGCGCATCGACGCGGTGGAACCCGGAAGTGCCAAAAAATCGATGCAGCGCCCCCTGTGCCTGCGGGTCGCTGGCTGCCTGCAGCAGTACTTCCTGCAGGCGATCGCGCACGCGTGGATCAAGGTCGGCGCGGACCATCTCCACCGCACGCGGGTAGGGCTCGGTGCGCAGCAGCTCGCGGAAGTCGCGCCGGAACGCTGCCGGCATCCGCCGCTCGTCGTTCCAGTCCACGCTGCTCACCGCCCCCACGTCAACCACCCCCTTGTGCACGAACGTCGCGATGTTCAGCTCGCTGCGTGCAAATACGTAACCCACACTGTCCCGGCCCGGCATGTCCCATGCTCCGGCCAGGATCTGGGGCGACAGGCCCTCCTGCAGCAACGTCATCACCGGCACCAGATAGGCACTGGTGGACGCCGTGTTCTGCAGGGCCAGGCGATGGCCCCGCAGATCCTGCACGCGCTGGATCGGGCTGTCGCGGCGCACGAAGAACACCGTCTGGTAATCCCGCACGCCGTTGCGCTCGGTCAGCAGCAGTGGACGGGCGCCACTGCGCTGGCCCAGCGCCACCGCCGTACCGGAGGTTTCCGTGACCCAGTCGACCCTGCCCCGCCGCAGATAGCTGGCCATCTGCTGCGGGTCGCGTGCCATCAGGATCCTCCCCTCCTTGATGCCAACGTCGTGCATGCGCGCCACCACGTAGTCCAGCAATGGTTGCAGTTGCTCGTAATGGGCCTTGGGATCATCGCTGATCCGGCCCAACACCAGCACCGGGTCCGGTGCTGCACGCACCGTCCCGGCCAGCAGGACCATGGCCAGGCTCAGCAGTCCCCCCTGCATTGCCTTTCGCAGACCCGACACAGGCTTCATCCCCCCTGGGTATCCGGACAGACTACCCGAAAAAATGAGAACGTCGTCAGCTGTCCTTGCCGCCTGCCTGGGCCAGTCGCGCCATGCGCTGGGTGTCGGCGAGGATGCCGCGCAGCAGGCGCACTTCCTGCTCGCTCGGCTCACTGCGCAGGAACAGGCGGCGCAGCTTGCGCATCGCCGATTCCGGGGCGCGGCCCTTGTGGAAATCGATCTCGTCCAGCGTGTCGCCAAGCTGGGCGAAGAAGCTCTCCATCTGCTCGTGGCTGGCCGCCTGTTCGCGGAAGCCGGGCTCGGCATCGGTGGCCGGCTGCGCGCCCAGCAGCTGCATGCGCGTTTCATAGGCCAGCACCTGCACGGCGGCAGCCAGGTTGAGCGAGCTGAACTCCGGGTCGGACGGGATGTGCACCGCTGCATGGCAGAGCTGCAGTTCCTCGTTGGTCAGGCCGGTGCGCTCACGGCCGAACACCAGCGCCACCTCGGCGCCCTCGCCGGCCTTGGCCACCGCGCGGGCAGCGGCATCGGCCGGCAGGTACTCCTCCAGCTGGACGCGGCGTGCGCGGGCGGTGCAGCCCAGCACCAGGCGGCAATCGGCCACCGCCTCGGCCAGGGTGGCCACCACCGGGGCATCCCCCAGCACGTCTTCGGCACCGGCCGAGCGGCGGAAGGCCTCCTCGTCCAGTGGCTTTTCGGGGGCAACCAGCACCAGGCGGGCCAGGCCCATGGTCTTCAGGGCGCGGGCGGCGGCGCCCATGTTGCCGGGGTGCTGGGTACCGACCAGGACGAATCGGAGGCGGGTGGCGGCAGGAAACTGGGACATGAACAGGGAAAAGGTCGAGCTGGACGATGACCAATGGTAAACTGTGCGGCCGGCCACTGCGCCGGACCCGCTCTTTTCCCCCGCCAGCCCTTCTCTTCTGCCTTTCCGGGAGCCCACGCCATGCAGAAACCCGCCGTAACCGTCATGGTCAAGGCCGCCCGCCTCGCCGGCAACGTCCTGTTGCGCAACATCAACAAGCTCGAGGCACTGAACGTGGTGCAGAAGGGCCGGATGGACTACGCCAGCGAAGTGGATGCGGACGCGGAAAAGGTCATCGTCAAGGAACTCAAGCGCGCCTACCCCGAATACGGTGTATTCGGCGAGGAAGGCGGCGTGCAGGGCGAGCGTCGCCACATGTGGGTCATCGACCCGCTGGACGGCACCAGCAACTACCTGCGCGGCGTGCCGCACTACTGCGTGTCGATCGCCCTGGTCGAGAATGGCGAGCCGACCGATGCGGTCATCTTCGACCCGCTGCGCAATGAACTGTTCACCGCCAGCCGTGGCGCCGGCGCCGTGCTGAACGACCGCCGCATCCGCGTGGCCGAACGCAAGGATCTGGAAGGCACGATGATCCACACCGGCTTCGCGCCGCGTGAGCGCAACCGCGCCAGCGCCCAGCTGAAGGCGGTCGACGCCCTGCTGGTACACGGCGAAGACATCCGCCGCACCGGCTCGGCGGCACTGGACCTGGCCTACGTGGCCTGCGGCCGCGCCGACGCCTACTTCGAAGCTGGCGTGAAGGCGTGGGACATCGCTGCCGGCCTGCTGCTGGTCCGCGAGGCCGGTGGCAAGGTCTGCGACTTCAAGGGCGCCACCTTGGGCCGCATGGACAACCGCGGTCCGGAGACCCACCAGATCGTGGCCGGCAACCTGAAGGTGGCCGAGTCGCTGCAGAAGGTACTGGTCAACACCGGTTACGCGGCGGAGTTCGACGCGAAGTTCTGATCTGCGCGTAGACGCGGTTCATGGAGACGGCACCTGCGAAGGTGCCGTTTTCGTATCCGCGGTGATCGTGCTTGTCACTTTCTTTGCTCGTGCACCACGCTGCAGGAGCAGCGTGGAACGGCGTAGCCGGCCCGTAGGGTGGCGCACACGGATGTGCGTCATCAAGAAAGTAACCAAAGAAACACGCCGCCAGGTCGCGAGCCGATGCTGTGCATCGGTACCCTGCGCTCCTCGGTCCGTCGAGGGACGGTGCGGGAACTCGCTGCGCTCAGACACCCGCACCTCTTCGCCCTCGCCGGACCTGCGGTGCTCGGCTCGCTCAAGGCGGACCCAAGGTCAAATGCCACAGCTGCACCCAGTAGATCCACGCCATGCGTGGATGCTGTTGCCGTTGATCTTGACTTTCCAGTCCGCCTTGAGC
>NZ_JBDJKU010000039.1:0-45517 GCF_039673015.1 Stenotrophomonas sp. TWI1409 | reverse complement strand
ACGACAGGGTGTTCGGTAATGGGTACAGCGTTGCCCGCCAGCGGCCGGCACTACCGTGATGCCAGGCGCCGAGGATTGCCGGCCAGCGGCCGGCACTACCCCAATGCCAGACGCTGTTTCACTTCCGCCGCCACCCGCGCGGTCTCGCGCAGTGGTTCGATGCGGTCGTACTGCCAGTCCAGCCAATGCGCCTGCAGCCGCCCGCGCTCGCGCAGCTGCTGCTGGAAGCGTGCCAGCCGGCCTTGCGCGGTCTCGGCCAGCGCCACCATCACCGGCATGCGCGTGGCGCAGGCTTCAGACAGCAGGTTCACCGAATCGGGCGAGACCACCACGCGGTTGGCCCAGCCGAGCAGGCCGCCATAAGGATTCGTACCGTCGCCGCCGTCGCCCCAGATCACATGCGGCAGGTCGGCGAACGTCGCGCGCAGGATCTCGGCCAACGCCGATGGCGTGCGCCGCGAGGTGGTCGCCAGCAGGCTGCCGCCTTCGCTGCGGATCTGCCCAGCCAGCGCCTGGAACACGCCCACCATCGCCGTTTCATCCCACGGCGCCAGCGGCGTCGGTCCACCGACAAGCAACGCGGTGCGCGGGCCGGGCAAGGTACTGAAGCCGGCAAACGCGGCGCGGCCCCAGGCCAGCCAGTCGTCGTCCACCGGGTTGAGGCTGCCGAGCAGGGTCAGCACGTTGCTGCCACGCAGGGCATCGTGTTCGGGCACCACCACCATGTCCCAGTGGCGGGCATTGATGCGCGGGTCGAGGATCTGCACCACCTGGCTGCCACGTGCGCGCAGCACGCGCAGTGCGCCGGCGGCCTGGCGGCCACAGCCGATCGCCAGCGGCGGTGCATCCGCGGCCAGCGTCGCGAATGCCTCGCCGTAGCCGTTCACATCACCAGGCAGCCGCCGCGGCGACAGCCAGCGCCAGGGTGCGCGGGGCTGCAGGACCAGCGGGCGATGGGTGCCCTGGCGCAGCGCAGAGGCCAGCGCGACCGCCTGGCGGACATTGCCGGCACGGCCGTCCGTGACCGTCCAAGGCGCACTCGATCGTTTCACCTGTGGCATTAATTCGTTTCAGCCCTGCTGGGTGTTGCAACAGTCGCGACACTCTACACTGCGGCTCGTCGTTTCGCCCCGCGCCGCCCGCGGGCACTGACTTCCCTTAGCCGCCCTGGAGATCCACCGATGTCCCACGCGCTCGACGCTGCTGCCCTCGACCAGCTGTTCCGTACTGCCCGCACCCAGAACGCTTTCCTCGACAAGCCGGTCCCGGCCAGCCTGTTGCAGGAACTGTACGACCTGGTGAAGTGGGGCCCGACCGCCGCCAACACCACGCCGGCCCGCTTCGTCTTCGTCACCTCGAAGGAAGCGAAGGCCAAGCTGGCCCCGGCCCTGTCCGAAGGCAACCACGACAAGACCATGGCCGCCCCGGTCACCGTCATCATCGGCTTCGACCTGGACTTCCACGAGAAGCTGCCGTACCTGTTCCCGCACACCGATGCCAAGGCCTGGTTCGACGGCCCGCGGGAAGGCCGCCACGAAGCCGCCATCCGCAACGGCAGCCTGCAGGGCGCCTACCTGATCCTGGCCGCACGCGCGCTGGGCCTGGATGCCGGCCCGATGTCCGGCTTCGATGCAGCCAAGGTGGATGAAGCCTTCTTCGCCGGCACCTCCATCAAGTCGAATTTCCTGGTCAACCTGGGTTACGGTGACTCGGCGGGCCTGTTCCCGCGTCTGCCGCGCCTGTCGTTCGACGAAGCGGCGCGCATCGCGTAAGTCGTTGTATCGGTTTCGGGCCTGCCGTCCCGTGGCAGGCTCTTGCTGCACCGTGTACCCATCCTACGATCCGGAGAGTTCCTCAGATGAGCGCCACCCGTAAACTGCTGCTGCCGCTGGCCCTGACCCTGGCCATTGCCGCCTGCTCCAAGCCGGCCGACACCGCTGCCCCGGCTGCTGACGCTGCCGCCCCGGCCACCACCGAACAGGCTGCCACCCCGGCTGCCGATGCCGCTGCCGCCGCGCCGGCCGCCGAAGCGATCCAGATCGCCTCGGGCACCTACAAGCTGGACCCGACCCACACCGACGTGCTGGCCCAGTGGAGCCACTTCGGCTTCTCCAACCCGAGCGCGCACTTCGGCAACGTTGAAGGCACCCTGGTGTACGACGCCACCGACGTGACCAAGTCCACCGTGGAAGTGAAGCTGCCGCTGAGCGGCCTGAACAGCTTCACCGCCAAGTTCGACGAGCACCTGAAGAGCGCCGACTTCTTCGACGCCTCCAAGTTCGCCGATGCCACCTTCAAGAGCACCAAGGTGGAAGCCGCTGGCACCAACAAGCTGACCGTCACCGGTGACCTGACCATCAAGGGCATCACCAAGCCGGTCACCCTGGACGTGACCGTCAACGGCGGCGGCGAGCACCCGATGGCCAAGGTTCCGGCCGCCGGCTTCGATGCCACCACCACCCTGAAGCGCAGCGATTTCGGCGTCGGCGCGTATGCCCCGAACGTCAGCGATGAAGTGAAGATCCGCATCACCACCGAAGCCACCGGCGAAAAGCCGGCCGCTTGATGCACCCCGCTCACTCGTCGTGAGAAGGCAGAAGGCCCGCTGAAAAGCGGGCCTTCTTTTTGGGTTCTGGTAGAGCCGGCCGCTGGCCGGCTGCATGCTAGGTGCCCGATGCTGATGGGGTTGCCGGCCAGCGGCCGGCACTACCCGGTAGGTGCCAACCTGCATCTGGTAGGTGCGGACCTGCATCTGGTGGGTGCGGACCGTTGGTCCGCACGATCCCTCAGCGCAGCGCGCCCAACCATGCCACGCACGCTTCGCTCGGGCTCTGCTTGGCCTTCACCGCCAGCCCGCTCGCGCGCACGAAGGTCTGCGCCGCCTGCGCCACCACCTGGCGTGCGATCAGCGCGGCCTGCTTGGTCGCGGCCTGCTGCTTGCGCAGCTGCACGATGTTGATCGAAGGCCGACCCACCGGGGCATATTTCTGGTCACGTCGCAGCACGTCGGCCACCTGCGCCACTTCGAATTCGGCCTGCAGGTAGCGGTGTTGTGCCTCCACCAGTTCACGCAGCGGTACGCGCAGGGCAGCGGTGTCGGCGAAGGCGGCCAGTGCCGCGTCGCAGGCGGCGTCATCGGCAAAGCGGGTACGCAGCGCATCCACGCTGGCCAGGGTCAGTTTGGCCATGTGGCCCTCGTTGCTGCAGGAAAGGAGCGCGATTGTCGCATTGCTTGGCGTGCTCCGGGCCGGGAGGCTTTCGCTTTGGTAGAGTCGACTGTTAGTCGACGGCTCTTGGCGCGATGCCGGAAACCCCCGCGCTGCGCGCGATAGTCGACTAACAGTCGACTCTACCTGGCTGGCATTTCAGGCGCAGCCGCATCCACGGAAGGAAGACCCATGCAGGACACGCAGTACTGGTTGAACGAATTCTGGACGGGCCTGAGCGTGCTCGATCTGCTGGGCGGCAGCGTGCTCGGTACGCTGCTTGGCCTGGTGCTAGGCATCTTCGCCTGGCGCTGGCTGCACCGCCGGGGTTGGTTGCAGCGGCGCAAGCGCTGGCATCACTGGCTGCTGGCCAGCTACGTGGTGCTGCTGCCGCTGGCCACCGCCTTCTTCGGCCTGCAGCTGGGCTTTACTGCTGGCGCGCACCGCGCGCTGTTCAAGCAGCTCGATCATTTCCAGCCGCACCTGCAGACCCTGGTGGAAGGCTGGAGCGAAGGCTTCACCGATTCGCTGGACGACCCGCGCATGCGCGAGGCATTGCGCAGCCAGGGCACGGTGGGGGATGTGGCCGACACCATCGCCTCGGCCTACCTCAGCGAACATCCGTTGCCTGGCCTCGACCGTCTGGGCAACGGCCCGTTGGCACGCGGCACCGGCTGGGTGATCGGCAAAGTGCGCGAAGGCCTGCTGCGCGGCATGGTGGAAGACACGCTGGTGGACAAGGCAGGCACGATCGGCCTGGAGCCGAAGGTTGTGCGCGAGGCGCTGACCATGCATGTGGATGAGCTGCTGCACACCCGTGGCGTGCTGCGGCTGGTGAAGGCGCAGATCAACGGCATGATGCCCGGCGTGTACTTCGGGCTGCTGTTGCCGTTGCTGATCATCGCGCTGCTGGTGGCGCTGGAGATCTGGGCCGCGCAGCGGTTCGGGTGGACGCGGCAGGAGGTAGTGCCGGCCGCTGGCCGGCAATTGCAGGTTCCTGCCGAGGGTTCATGAGGTTGCCGGCAAGCGGCCGGCACTACCCATCGGAGGGCGTGCGGACCAACGGTCCGCACCCACCGTCTTTGGATCAATCGCCGTCGGTTTCGTCCGGGTGGGCCTTCCAGTAGCCGGTCGAGCGGATCCAGTCGCGCGGCACGCCCAGGTGGCCTTCGATGAACTTGCGCATCATCCGGGCGCGGCGCGATTCGGTGGCGATCCAGTAGAAGACATCGCCGTCCGGCGCTTCGAAGTCGGTCAGCATGTCTTCCAGCAGCGTGCTGGTCGCCGCCGGGAAGCCGTTGCGCTCCAGCCAATGGATACGCACGTTCTCGTACTGCGGCAGGTCCTGGCGTTCGGCCTCATCGCTCACTTCGATGAAGGCCTGCACCTCGGCATCCTCCGGCAGCACGTCCAGCCAGCGGGCGATGGCCGGCAGCGCGGTTTCATCGCCAATCAGCACATAGGCGTCGTAGCTGTCGGCCACCACGAACGAGCCGCGCGGGCCGCCGATCACCAGCGTATCGCCAGCCTGGGCCTGCTCGGCCCACGGCCCGGCAATGCCCTGGTCGTGCAGCACGAAGTCGATGGCCAGCTCGCCGGTTTTGTGGTCCCACCAGCGCGGGGTGTAGTCGCGGGCCGGGGAAGGCTCCTTGCCGGCCGGATAGCTGCGGCCTTCGGCAGTGACCACCGGCAGCACCATCTCGCCGCTGGCATTGGGGAAGAACAGCTTGATGTGGTCGTCGGCGCCGGGCGAATCGAAACCGGCCAGCTCGGCGCCGCCCAGCACGATGCGGCGCATGTGCGGGGTGACGTCTTCGGTGCGCAGCACGGTCAGTTCACGGAAGCGCACATCCAGGCGCAGGCGCGTGTTGTTGTGTTCGGTCATGGGGTTACCTGTAAAGGTGTCGCGCGGGGGCGCGCGGCATGGGGGAGACCTGGCTGGATTCAGTCTGGCTGGGTCGTTGAAAAGGGTGGGCCCTCGCTACCGGCATTGCCGTTGAGCAGCGCGGACGCCCGCGTCAGCAGCGCCGCCACTTCTTCCGCCTCGCCCTCGGCCCAGCGGCCGTGGTGGTGCACCAGCGCCCGCTTGAACTCGCGCAGGGCGCCGGCCAGCGGCGGCGGCAGCGAGGCCTTGGTGATCTCGCGGGCGCGGTCGAAGGCGCGTCGCTGCGCCAGCCGCACCTGGGTGCGCTGCACCTTCAGCTCGAACTCGCCGGCGGTGGTGATGCGGAAGATCCGCTTGCCGTCCACTTCCTCGGCCTCGATCCAACCGGCCTGCTCGAAGCTGGCCAGCAGCGGGTACATGGTGCCGGCGCTGGGCGTGTAGGCCTGCATGAACTGGTTGCTGATCAGCTGCATCAGCTCGTAGCCGTGGCGCGGCTGCTCGCCGATCAGGGCCAGCACCAGCAGGCGCAGGTCGCCGCGGCTGAGCACCCGCGGCTGGCCGTTGCGGCGTGGCACTTCCGGATTGGTGGAACGGGCTCTGGGAGAAGCGGTACGGCTCATTTCGATATATCGGTAAACGAGTGTGCAAACGATATATCGATATATCGAAGCCGACAATCATCGATCCGGCCACAAGCAGGTCAGTTTTGGGCCACGGCCGGCCCCGCCCACAGCAAAAGGGGCGCCCCTTGCGAGGCGCCCCGGGCAACACTGTGGAAGGGAGTGAGGCAGGGCCAGACGGCGGACCGAAGCGGGCGAGGCCAACACTCGAGGCCTACCCTGAGGGCAGGGCGGGGGGCGATCCAGAGGCAGGTGCGACACGTTGTCGCCGGTTCAGCGCCGGCACGCGGAGCCGATACAGGTGGGCATGGCGCTGCCCTACAACCGTCATCGGCAGCGGTAACACTGCGTCCTGCACATGGGTGCAGCGGCCCGCAAGCGACAGCCCGCGCAGCCAACAATGCCCGCCGCAGGGCCTTCAACGGGCCCGGCAAGCCCCTTGCGGACACTGGCCGGTTGCATCCATACGCCTGCGTAGCCAAGTGACGAAAGCCCTTGGTGCGCTACACTTTGCGGTCTAGAAATCTATACAACAGTCGCGCGCGTGCGTGCGGTTATGGGAGCGCTAATGAACTGGTTGAACGAGGTGCTGAACAACGACCCGAATCCTGTGGAAACCCAGGAGTGGATCGAGTCGTTGAAGGCCGTTATTGATGTCGAGGGCTCCGAGCGCGCGCATCAGCTGCTGGAAGGCATGGTGGAACTGACCCGTCGTTCGGGCGCCTACCTGCCGTTCTCTCCCACCACCGAGTACGTCAATACCATCGAGCCGCAGCTCGAGGCCAAGAGCCCGGGCAATGCCGAGCTGGAATGGCGCATCCGTTCGATCATCCGCTGGAACGCGATGGCCACCGTGGTGCGCGCCAACCGCAAGCCGGGTGACCTGGGCGGCCACATCGCCTCGTTCGCCTCCGGCGCCACCCTGTACGACGTGGGCTTCAACCACTTCTGGCGCGCCCCGAGCGAAAACCACCCGGGCGACCTGCTGTTCATCCAGGGCCACAGCGCCCCGGGCATCTACGCGCGTTCCTTCCTGGAAGGCCGCATCAGCGAAGAGCAGCTGGACAAGTTCCGCATGGAAGTGGACGGTGGTGGCCTGTCCTCGTACCCGCACCCGTGGCTGATGCCGGAATACTGGCAGACCCCGACCGTGTCGATGGGCCTGGGCCCGCTGGCCGCCATCTACCAGGCGCAGTTCATGCGCTACCTGGAAAACCGTGGCCTGATCGAGAAGTCCGACCGCAAGGTGTGGTGCTTCATCGGCGACGGCGAGAGCGACGAGCCGGAAACCCTGGGTGCCATCGCCCTGGCCGGCCGTGAAGGCCTGGACAACCTGATCTTCGTGGTGAACTGCAACCTGCAGCGCCTGGACGGCCCGGTGCGCGGCAACGGCAAGATCATCCAGGAACTGGAAGGCGTGTTCCGTGGCGGCGGCTGGAACGTGATCAAGCTGCTGTGGGGCGGTTACTGGGATGCCCTGCTGGCCAAGGACAGCGACGGCGTCCTGAAGAAGCTGATGATGGAAACCGTCGACGGCGAGTACCAGAACTGCAAGGCCTTCGGCGGCGCATATACCCGCGAGCATTTCTTCGGCAAGTACCCGGAAACCGCTGCGATGGTCGCCGGCCTGAGCGACGACGACATCTGGCGCCTGAACCGTGGTGGCCACGACCCGCACAAGGTGTACGCCGCCTACCACCAGGCCGTGAACACCAAGGGCATGCCGACCGTCATCCTGGCCAAGACCGTGAAGGGTTACGGCATGGGCAGCGCCGGTGAGGCACTGAACCCGACCCACCAGACCAAGAAGCTGGACGACGAAGCGGTGCGCCACTTCCGCGACCGCTTCAACATTCCGGTGACCGACGCGCAGCTGGCCGACGGCCAGGTGCCGTTCTACCACCCGGGCCCGGATTCGCCGGAAGTGCAGTACCTGCAGGAACGCCGTGCCGCGCTGGGCGGTTACCTGCCGCAGCGCCGCCGCAAGGCCGACAAGACCTTCGTGGCGCCGAAACTGGAAGCCTACGAGCGCCTGCTGAAGAGCAGCGGCGAGCGCAGCTACTCCACCACCATGGCCTTCGTGCAGAGCCTGAACATCACCCTGCGTGACAAGGAACTGGGCCCGCACATCGTGCCGATCGTGGCCGACGAAGCCCGTACCTTCGGTATGGAAGGCCTGTTCCGCCAGATCGGCATCTACGCGCCGTTTGGCCAGAAGTACAAGCCGGTCGACGCTGACCAGCTGATGTTCTATCGCGAAGACCAGAGCGGCCAGGTGCTGCAGCAGGGCATCAGCGAGCCGGGTGCGATCAGCTCGTGGATGGCCGCTGGTACCAGCTACTCGGTCAGCAACGTGCCGATGCTGCCGTTCTACATCTACTACTCGATGTTCGGCTTCCAGCGCGTGGGCGACATCGCCTGGCAGGCCGCCGACATGCGTACCCGCGGCTTCCTGCTGGGTGGCACCGCCGGCCGCACCACGCTGAACGGTGAAGGCCTGCAGCACGAAGATGGCTTCAGCCATCTGGTGGCCGGTGGCATTCCGAACGTGCGCAGCTACGACCCGACCTTCGGCTTCGAAGTGACGGTGATCCTGCAGCACGGCACCAAGCGCATGATGGAAGACCAGGTGGACGAGTATTACTACGTCACCCTGATGAACGAGAACTACACCCACCCGGAAATGCCGGAAGGCGCGGCCGAAGGCATCGTCAAGGGCATGTACCTGCTGACCGACGCCGGCAAGCCGAAGAAGGGCGAGCTGCGCGTGCAGCTGCTGGGTTCGGGCACCATCCTGCGCGAAGCCATTGCCGCGGCCGAGCTGCTGGACAAGGACTTCGGCGTGACCGCCGATATCTGGAGCTGCCCGAGCTTCAACGAACTGCGTCGCGATGGTTTCGACGTGGAACGTGCCAACCGCCTGCATCCGGAAGGTGAGCAGCGCAAGGCCTACGTGACCGAGCTGCTGGAAGGCCGCCAGGGCCCGGCGATTGCCGCTACCGACTACGTGCGTGCGTATGCGGACCAGATCCGCGCGTTCGTGCCGATGTCGTACACGGTGCTGGGTACCGATGGATTTGGTCGTTCGGATACGCGTGCGAACCTGCGCCGGTTCTTTGAGGTGGACCGGTACTACATCGCGCATGCCGCGATTGCGGCGCTGGCGAAGGAAGGGAAGATGACCGCGAAGGATGTGGCCCGGGCGATCAAGCAGTACAAGATTGATCCGGAGAAGGCTAATCCTGTTGGGGTTTGATTGATCTTAAGTTAGAAAGAGGCGATCCTTCGGGATCGCCTTTTTTATGTCCGGAAGAAATGGAGTTTTCTGGGATGGGATCCTTCCGTCTAGAGTTTCGTCGAGGATTGCCGCCTGTGCGGTCGCCCGATACGTACGTTGTTTGCCTCTTCGAAAATAATTGGGATGATTGGTTTAAATTTGAGACCACATTCAATCTCGGAATTTATAAACCCGACGGTAGCTATCATTCGCTGGGAGAGATAAAGATTGGCCAAAAGGGACTTGGCGGAGAAAAGAGGAGGCCTGAGGTTCCTTCTCAATTTGACGAAGGGCTCGGAGGACAGTTTTTCTCATTGGGGCAGGGGGAATCATATTACGAAGCTATCAGAGGGCTTGGGTCTGCTATTGCCGAAGAAATACTCAAGGCCCTGCGCGACTGTGCCTTTGATAACGCTATTTTCATTGAGAATAGGCATGAAGAATGCATGGAAGTATCTTTGCTTAGGTCAATTCATGATGCGGAGGTGACTGGTAGGTTTCACCGGCTGGCGCACGGAAATGCAAAATTAACGCCATACAACTTTGAGTTCTCTAATAAAAATTTAGAACTTCCGCTTTCGCTTAAATTCTCCGTGATTCCGGAATCAGTCCCTCCGACAAATGTGCATGTGATCATTGGGCGGAATGGTGTTGGGAAGACTTATGTCATGCAGGCGATGCAGCGAGCCCTGCTAAATGATGGAAGTTCTCCATTTTCGCTCTCGTTACGAGAGAACGTCGGCGCCGCTTCTGGCGATCCAGTGGGTTTCGCGGGGATAACGGCAGTTTCATTTAGTGCATTTGATGAATTTAAGTCAACTGAAGAAAGCTTAAAGTCAACCGCCAAGATAAAGGTCGATTACGTTGGTTTGCGAGATCATGGGAGCGGGGTATCCCGAACGAAAACGCCTTCTGATCTAACAAACGATTGGGTTAAGAGCTTGGAGAAAATTCGTCTCGAATCAAAAGACGCTGTGTTGCGGAAGGTTATAGAATCTCTGAGCTGCGATCCCATATTTTCATCACTTGATGTTGCCCGCTATGCGCTCTCCGAAGGCATTGATCAGGCGCGGATTTTCTTCGGCTTGTTAAGCTCAGGGCATAAGATTGTCTTGCTCACGATGACCGAGCTTGTGAGGGTAGTTGGCGAGAGGACTCTGGTGCTGCTCGATGAACCTGAAGCTCACCTTCATCCGCCATTGTTGGCGGCATTCATACGGTCGCTCTCAGATCTGCTAGTTTCGAGAAACGGCGTTGCGATTATTGCGACGCATTCGCCAGTAATTCTTCAGGAGGTTCCTTCTGAGTGTGCATGGATACTAAACAGATCCGGGCAATCGATGGTCGCTGAGAGGCCGCTGGGCGAAACATTTGGAGAGAATGTTGGGCTAATTTCCAGGGCTGTGTTCTCACTTGAAGTAACTGAGTCTGGATACAACTCGCTTATTCGCAAGGTTGCGAGAAGTAATCCTGGAATGTCGTATGATCAGCTCATAGAAAAATTTTCTGGTCGTCTCGGAATTGAAGGACGGTCTCTGCTTAGGGTGGCGATGGCAGACGGTGCGAATCATGATTCCAAAAAATGATGACTTCGGGTCTGTTTATTTAAATTGCGTTAAAAACAAAATTCCGCATTCAATCAGAGATAGGATGAGTGCCGTAATTCCGCATATTTATCAGACATATGTTGAGTACGTAGCAAGAGGGTCTGACGCAACGTTGCATGCCTTCCCAGTAGTTAATGCTTTCGATGGATCGGAAGGTGAGGTCACGTGTGCGGAGGTTCATGCCCTATATGATTCCGCAATGATTAGGAAGTCTGGAGGGGGGCGCGCCGATTACGATCGGATAAGAACCAGTACGAAGCTAGGAGTATGTCCGTACTGCGGGCAGCTCCCTGTAAAAACACTGGATCACTTTCTTCCGAGGTCGAAATGGAAGATGCTTTCAGTGTGCCAGATCAATCTTGTTCCTGCCTGCAGAGACTGCAATTCGGAAAAAAAGGAGTACACGCCAACGTCGCCTAGTAATACGTTGTTTCATCCCTACTTCGATGATTCGGATAAGCACAGGTGGCTTGCTTTCGAGGTCATCCAGCTGCGCCCCATCCAATTTCTGTACAAGGTTGACTGTAGTGCAGAGGATGCTGTTTTTTTAGCCCGTGCTCAAACTCACTTTGAGAAATTCAACCTCAAGTTGTTGTATGAGACCCAGGCTGCTACGGAGATATTAAGCCTGTCAGCGTCACTGTTCCGACTTCACTCTCTTGCCGGGAGGGAAGGTGTCAGGCAGGAGATGCTGGCTAGGGCTTCTGACAATGAAGCTGTATCGCTGAATTCGTGGCGTTCAGCGCTATATCGCGGTGCAGCGTCCAGCGATTGGTTTTGCGATCTGAGTTGGATGTAGACAGCTAATGCTATTAAGCACGGGGCAGCAATGCTGCGCCCCGTGCCGAATCGCATTAGGCCTTGCTTACCATTTCTGCGCGAAGTTGGTCCTTACGCTCTTTGATATGAAGGAGTTCAGTCCATGTCCTTGAGTTGCGAGAGTCTTCATCTGAGATACGATAGCTAGGCCTGGCTTGGTAGCGTCATATAAGTAGTTCCTCCATTTTCCGCTGGCAAATACGACGTGAATTGAAGTCGCAGTTACTTCGTAAGAAATAATGTTGGAGTCGCCGTTCAGATTTAGGTACGGTGTCATTACATTTTCCCTTTTGTAAATTGTCGTACAGAGCAACGATCTAGTTGTCGCGTTCTACCTCTCAGAACTCCTGGGTCAACATGTTGACAATCCGAGCGCTAACGGGCGTATTTGCTTCCTAAACGTCACGTTAAAGTCTCGGAGGAAGTGCGTTGAATTCAAATTAATTTATATAAATTTGATGCTACTTTCATGTCATTCATGAAATTAACAACACGCAGGTATGTTCCTGCTGGCGGACGACGTCACTCGGCAATTTTCCGGTCGCTTCCATCACTGGAATGGTTGCCGCTCATCTTTCCTTGACCAACAAAGGGCCAGAATTCAGAAGCGGAATTTGATCGGCGAATAGAAGACTTATGCTCCATCTGCTTCGACAAAGCGATCTGAGATGCACGCGGGAAGGACACGAAGATATGTAGCAGCATCTTCCGCAACTCTCAACTGCGACTCAGGGCGCTCTGCTAAACGTTGAGCCCACTCTCGTCCAGGATGGAGTACATCCCACCGGGGCCTCATACCCGCATGCCGCCCTTTTCCAGGATTGTGGTTCCCGAATCCGTCGATCAGCGAATTCCAGACAGGGGTGAAACGAGAAATGATGAGGGACTCGCCGAGCGGGATCCAAATGTCATCGACAACCAGGAAGCGGCAGAAAAAGTCCTCGAGGTTCAGGTTCGTCGCAGCCTTGATGCTGTCCGCGTGCTCCTTAAGTCTCTTAAAGAGGACCTTGCCAGGCGGAACATCGGTGCCTGCCCCCATACGAGCGCCGGCTGGAACAGCCTTCCCCACATAGATGGGTAGCATGAACTTTCCATCGTTGTTGAGTCGAGCTATTTGCTCATAAGCTTCGAAGCCGCCTGTGTAGTAGATGGCATAAATGCCTGCACCATCAAACTGGGGAAGCTGGCCAAGTGGATGCACTTCCTTCGTAAGCAGAGCCTCGGCAACGCTCGCGCCAAGGTTCTTCTTATCCAGTGGATTGAATGGAATTACTTTGGCCGTCATGCGCGCTTTCTTTTGGTGTTTGCTTCATTCTTAGCGATTTGTGACAGTCCCGCAATCGCGAGCTGTTCCGCAACACTGGCCGCAACCCGCTGGCCCAGCAGCACGGGGACTGCATTCCCAAGCTGCCGCATGGTTTCCGACCAACTGCCATGGAACTGGAATCCATCGGGGAACGTCTGGATTCGAGCGCTCTCTCGGATGGTAAAGTAGCGTACCGAGCCGTCATCCTTCACCAGCATGTTCTCTCCGCCTGGCACGCCATGACCGCCGGCCTTGAGCGTCTTTGCAGGCAGATCGAGTGGGCTACCGGTATGCCCGGGGTAGGAGCGCGCACCTGCCTGGTAGATGTGGTTAGCGAACTTCTTTGCTTCGCGACCTTCCGGATCTGGAAGCCCCTGTAGTGCATCACGAACCGTTCGCCATGCCTGTGTCGGCAGCATCGTACGGAACTGCTGCAACTTGGCAACGCGCGCGGTGAGCTTCGCAGGCATTTTGGGCTGACGTATGCCGTGACGCTTCCAGTAGATCCCGGTCACCCATTGGTCATGCAGAAGAGCATCGTAGCTATGGGTTTCATGCGGGAACGACCATTCCACGCCAAGATCGTCTCTGAAGCCCACCAAGAACACACGCTCACGCTTCTGCGGTACACCGAAGTTCGCAGCATTTACCAGCGTAGGGATGACATTGTAAGTGTGGCCCTTTCCCTTCCGCTTGCCTGATGTCTTCTCGACCTGAAGGCGCGCAAGGTGATCTGACCAGTCCTCATCCTTGCGGGGAGGGACATCCGGGAACTCCAACTGCAGTTGAATGTAATGGAAGTAGTTCGCGAACTTGGCGCGAGTCAGACCCTTCACGTTCTCAACAATGAAGGCCTTCGGCCGCAGTTGCCTAATGATCTCGACAGTCGCCGGGAACATATCCCGTCCGTCTTCATGCGCCTTGTGTTTGCCGCCAATAGAGAATGGCTGGCAGGGTGGGCCGCCAGCCAGAAGCTCAATGTCCTGCGGGATGGATGACCAGTCGAATGAGCGGACATCACCTTCGTGAAGGGTCCAGCCGCGGACAAGGGGGTAGTCGCGCCGTTGATTCTCACGGACCGTGTCACACGCCCACTTGTCCCATTCGACCACGGCCAAGTGTTCGAAACCGGCAATTTCGCATCCCATGGCCAAACCGCCGGCTCCTGCGAAAAGCTCAACCGATCTCATTCCAGTACTCCAGTGAATTTTGCTTGATTGGACCAGTGGTCCACATAGACTTGGACGCGATCATCCTTCTTCCGAAATGAAGGATGGCGTCGTGCTGAGTGAGATTTCCATGCCCAAAGCCGACAACACTGCAATCAGCTTTCTGCTGCCGAGCTCAGAAAGGCGACCCCTTTCGAATCGTGAAAGCAGTTCAGCAGTTACGCCGCTGGTCTTCGCTACGTCGATCTGCTTCAAGCCCAGCTGCTTACGCCTAGCAGCTACCTGACAGCCTAGTTCTTGGAGGGTCGTCACGCCCGTCTTCCGTACTCGATACGCCTCAATTATTGATCTATACGTCAAGTGAGGCAAGTGAAATCCGGACGGGAAGGATCTCTCTCTGCTGTCTCAGGAGCTGAGACAACCAGGCGGGGAGCCCTACGCCCAGGCACATTGTGACCGGTGCCAGGCTAGCGAGTCAGGGCTGGCCGAAAGTGTCGCTGATACTGGAGACGCCAGTTCCTTGCCGACAAGGTCGCTATAGCTTGATTGGTGCAATGCAGGGGCCAGAGACACCTGCAGGGACATCGGGTCCACGGCGATAAGGTAGAGGTCAAAAAGGGTATGAACGTCTGCGCGCAACAGAAGACCGTTGCTGACCACGCTACTCGACTGGCCGGAATAGGGGCGGATGTGGGCCGCCTCAAGCGCATCGACCACATCGCACCCAGTCATCGCACACCGACCGCCGTATGCGTCCAGCAGTGCCTTGCGGAAGGCAGGCTGCCCGCGGCGCCGAACGATAGCTGCCAGCACACGCCGCCTCTCGTCCACCTCGTCTGTTGGGGAGAAACTGCCAGATGCCTCTGCCGCTTTGGCCTCTTGCTGCAACAGTCGCCTTGTACGACCAGATACCGACGTGAGCGTCTCACCGGAAAGCCCGAGGAGCTTGGCAAGTTTCGGCTCAACCTTTGCACCCACGTTCGATGCTGGAAGAAGCCCGGGTAGCCAGGGCTTGCCTGCCTGATCCAGAACGTGGGAGATGTTCTGCATGCGGTACTCCCAGGCCTTGGACGTACGCCCGTGGCGGGCGGCCAGTTCCCGATAGACCCTTGCCTTCTCAAGGGCTGATCCATTGGCAAGACGGGCTTCCATTTGGCGATACGCCTTAACGGCAGCAGCCAATTCGTCTTCAGTCCACCCACTCACAGCCTTCCCCTGTCCGCGACCGCACGTGGCGTCCTGGGGAAAGTATGCCGCAAACGACACAATGAGCCGCTAATGGCTTGGCGCGGATGAGCGCGGCGTGTCAGCGCAAGCCGCAGGCTGGGCAGGCTCGTCGATACGTCTCGTAGGTGGAGTCCAGCTGCAAAACCCTAGTCGGACGGACGTAGTTGGCTACTCCAGCGCTGGAGTAGAGTTTGAACGCAAGGCGCCTCACTGGTTTGGCCTATGAAACCTAGGATGAGCAACTGTGATGAGGAATTGTCCACCAGCAGAGCGGGCTCACCTCGGCAAGTGAGCCCGAAGTACCTTGCTTCAAAGCGTGCGGCGCCGAGGGCTGCGTCCTCAGCCGCTAGGCTTAGCGCATCTTCGCGCATGACCGCAAACTCCGCAGCCGTGACCTTGGGGTAGGTTTTCAGCTCCAAATCGCCTTTTGGCCGGTGGAAGTGGGCGAGCGCTGAACCAATCAGCGCTGCCAAGCACAGTACTGCGTACGTCAGAGACTTCATTGGAAGTCCTGCAGATCAGAGGCGAACGGCCAGTGGGGCCGCGACGACAGCCCGCAGCCTATTGCTTGAGGTTCAAGCCTCGGGTGCTACTCCCGAACATGCAACCGCTCAGCAACCTGCGCAGTCAGCGCCACACACGCCATCTTCAACCCTTCCATCACCCGATCCCCCAGGTACTCCTCGGGCGCGCCGTTCTGCCGAGTCCGTTCCGCAGCCAGCATCAGCTCTGCCACCACACGCAGCCCCGCCAGCGCGCAATCCGCATCCGCCAGCTGAAGACACCGCCCGGGCAGTTGATGCCTCTCCGGCCAGGGCTGGCCATCCGCAGCCGCACCGGTTCCGATGCGGTGCAGCGTAGCGACGAAGGCGTTGGGATCGACGGAGGGTTCGCGCTCGGGTTCGGCGTTGTCCGGATCGTACTGCGCGTGCAGGGAACGGAAGTCCGATGTGTTCATGGCAATGCTCCGTACAGGACAGATAGCAGCGCCACCAAGAAAGGTGGCGGACGGTGCGGGCTCGAAAACCGGTATGTACCAGACCGGCGGATCCGAAGATCCCCACGCACCGCCCGCCATGGAACGCGAACGGATTGCCAGCCGGCGCCACACAAAAGGTGACGCCGGCCGGCAAGCGCATACATCTGGTACATAGACGGGTTTTCGAGTCCCGCGCCACCCTTTTCCGGTGGCACGCCAAGAGATACCCGTGCAGCAACCAAATGCCAAGAAACCACAGGACTGATGATTGCCAGTCCTGACGCTTTCGGCATTGTCGCACACGGTGTTAAGCCGGCAAGCGATTGCGCTGCAACGCTCTTGAAGGGCTTGGCGCTATTGGCCCCAAGCGCAGGAGCGCCCGCAGCGAGGGCGATGGCCTAGGGTCAATAGCGACAAATTGGAGTAGCGGTTCAGTCGGGCGGCGCCTCGGCCGTGGGCACGAAGGTCAGACGGACCCGCACCCGCGCATGCTGCGCGATGCCCTCAACCACGACCGGATCAAAGCGCCATTGGTCCACTGCGGCAAGCGCCGCACGATCAAGCTCCCGCGATCCGCTGGACCGCGCCACCATCACGTTGGAAACGTGGCCCAGCTCATCCAGTTGAGCAATCAACAGCACCACCATGGGGGCCTGCAGGAAGGTATCGGGCGGCGTGGCGAGGGCCGTTGAATACACAACGGCGGGCGCCCGCTGCAGCTTGAAGGTGGGGTTGTCACCGGCCTCTACAAACACTTCAGTGGAAACCTGCGGGTCTGCAGCCATGGCCATGGCAGGTGTGGCGACCAGCAGCATCAGAACGAGGTTCAGTGCCAGGGCGGTGTTCAAACGGGGCATACGTGGTATCCATTCCGGTGCGCTACAAGCATAGCGGCCATCCCCTGGCATCGCCTGCCTTGAATGCCGGTGTGCTGGCCAGCTGCGCGGATCACACATGCGCGCCCGGCCGTGGCCACAGCGCATCGTCACGCTCCAGGTCGTAGTCGCTGCCGAACGCCAGCGCCGCCTCGCGTGGTGGGAGGTCTGCGTAGCAGCCCAGCAGGTACTCATCCATGCCGGCATCACTGTGGTCGATGGCGAACAGGTGGATGAGCTCCTTGTCGAAGGCTTCCAGCCATGTGGGTTCGATCTTGGTCATGTCGTCCTCCAGTGGGGAAGGGGAGGATGGCTGGAACGCGTCTCAAGGCGTGGGACGCATGCTTGACCAGGTTCCGAATCTCGCAGTGATCTGATTGCACGAGGTGGAAGGTCGGGGTAGAACGGGGCAGACTCGTTACGGCGCGCCATAACTAAAGAAGGCGAAAGAGCATGGAAGCATTGAAGTCGAATCAGCCTGTGCCTGGCGAGTTCTATCTGCTGATGCCTGACACGACCCGAAGGGGAAGAGGGCATGGCGTTGAGATCGAGAATGAGGACGCACTGCTGACGCCTCCCAGGCTGATTATCCGCCCCCAAGAAGGCGGTTTCCCTGCTCTGGCTCAGAGACCGCGTCTGGTTCTCGATCCAAAGCTGGGGGAGCCACCGCAGGACCTCGAAGGAGGAATGAGCGGCTACTGGTTGGTATCAGAGCGCCTCAAGAAGGTCTTCACTGAAATCGATCCCGACGCCTTTGAGTTTGTAGAGTGTGATTACCTGCTTCCGGACGGCGCAGAGGGCCCAGCGTACTGCCTGTGCGAGGTTGCTCGCGAACTTGATGCCGTCGATGAGGAAGCATCGAAGCTTCGGATCATCGTTGATGAGGGCTATCCGGGCGGGAAGTTCTACGACCTTCGTGGCGGAGCAAGCTTGGCGTTCAAGAGGGAAGTGATCGGGGGCAGTCATGTCTTCAGGAGCCCGTACTCCGGCGATCTTGCCTACTGCGATCGCATGTTCCGGGATGCCATACGGGATGCGGGAATCGGAAGTGACAGAGAAACGCGCGGTCTGAGGTTCAAGGACGCATTCAGAATATGAGCGAATTTCACACAGCCTCGCTGTCAGGTCCAAGTGTGATCGATGTAAGCTCTCTCGCAGATCGTATTGCAAGAAGCCCAAAGGAAAACGACGATGGAATCGATGGCAATCAATGGGCCTGAATCGGGAAGATTCTTCCTGTTTGCGCCGGACCTGGAAAGCAATCGTTCGTTCAGAGGAGCGGTCTTCGAGAACGTTCAGGCGCTGCTGTCGCCACCGCGGTTAATCCTCCGGCCGGAGAACGGTGGATTTCCCGAGCTCCGGGAGATGCCCCGAATTGTGTTCGATGCTTCACAGGGGCCTGCGCCGCGGGATCTGGAGGGTGGTTTCAGCGGGTACTGGCTGGTCTCGGAGCGGCTCCAGCGCGTAATGAGCGCGTTGGATCCAGGTGCCTTCGCATTCGCCGAATGTGATGTTCGCTTTGCAGATGGCGCGCAGGGCCCACGCCACTTTTTGTGCGACGTAGTCAGGGAGCTGGACGCGGTGGACGAGCTTCGTTCACGGCTGGATATCGAGATTGACGATGACTTCGTCAATGGGAAGTTCTACTCGATTGCAGGCGGTGCCAGCTTGGCCTTCAAGAACGATGCACTGGCAGGAGCGCATGTCTTCCTCACGCCATTCAGCACGTTCGTGATCGCTGATCGCCAGTTCGTGGATGCTGTGCATGCGGCGGGAGTGCCGGATGATCCGGAGTCGAGTGGAATATCTTTCATTGATGCATCAGATATCTGATTAGGTGCAGCTGCACGGAAGGAGCCTCCAGATGCCTCGAGTCGTTCCCAGTTTTCAGCAACATCACGCCATCGAGCAACAGACGCTCGGCAATAGTCGCTTGCTCAAGGCTCTGGCTGATGCGGGTCGCTTCAACATTGATGCCGATCAGAACCTGATCAATATGCCCCACGACAAGGCGCTCGCGGAGGCCTTGGGAGTGTCACCTCACAGCGGCGGACCGATTCGTGAGTATCGAATCGGATTGGAAGCCAATCTCGCCCGTCTCGAGCAAAGCCGGGATGGCCGAGCAGCGCTGGCCGGCGACCCGGAGGCAATGGATCGTATCGCTGCCAAAGTTCATCGGTTGAGCGACATTTCACAGGTCGGCCTGGTCAACGGAGATCTGCGAACGAACACTGCTTTAGGACAAAGCACCGATCAGGCACGTGCCCAGACGAGGGATTTCTACAGGAGGCCCGAGGAATACGCCCTGCAGCACTCTGGACAGCTGGAGCACCACCAGCAGTCTTCCGTTCTTTCCAGGCAATGGAGCGTCGTTACACCCAACGAGAGCCGCGTTGTGTACACGCTCCAGCACTTTCAAGGGTCCGGACAGCCGCTGATACGTGGCGGCAACATCGAGCTGCAGCGCAACGGATTGTCGAATGCCATCGCTGATGCCCATCATGCCGGGCGTCTCCAAATTTCCCCGGGCGGCGTTCTTGTAGTTGAATCTGTTCTTGGTGAAGAGGCCGCGTCACGCCTTCGTGCTCCGGTTGGGCAACGCGGCGGAGTTACATTGGACCTCCTCCTCGGCGAAGCCTCCACCAGCCAGCTGATCCGCTCCGGCGGCCTGCTTGCCTCCGGCGCCGATGCCGTCATCACCGCGCGCCGCACCACGCAGCTGCTGGAAGAAGGCAACGGGACCGCCGCCCAGTCCGAGCTCACCCATGCCTTGGCGCGCAACGGCGGTGGCTGGGTCGGTGGCATGGCCACGGCATCGGTGATCGGCACCTCCAGCTTCGTCCCTGCGGCCATCGTCGCGGGCGATGCGCTGCTGATGAGCAAGGCGTTCGACAAAGGCGCCGATCTGCTCGACAACCGTGCCGTCTACCGGCAGACCGACAAGGCCGATGTCACATGGCAGTTCAATGGCCTCAACTGGCAGCGCCAGGCGATCATGGACAGCGCGGGCGATGGCCTGGGCAATCCGGCTGAGCGCAGTGTGGGCGCCAGTTACGAGAAGGCCCGCGAGCTTGGCGCATACGCCCATGTAAAAGCGGTAGAGCTGGCGCTGGGCAAGGCACCGCCGCCGCAGGATCCTTTCAGTATCCCGGCGAAGGACGGCGAGGGCCGTCTGGACAATCCCAACTGGCACCGCGATGCGCAGACCGAACAGTGGACGCGGCAGGTCAAGATCGGCGTGTCCGGTGCCAACGACCGGGGTGTGTATGAGACGCAGACCGCCAGCCCCGAGCGCGCCAACGAGTTGAACCGCGAGGCGGTGCAGCGCATCGAGAACAACATCGCCAACGGCAAGGCCGCCATTGCCGCCAGCTACCTGGAGACCTACGCCGCTACCCGCGCCAGCGACTTCGTGCCGCTGGTGCCGGAAGCGGTGGAGCAGGCGCGTGCCAGGCCCGACGCCATCCAGGGCTCGGACAACCAGCTTTACCAGCGCGATGAAGAAGGGCAATGGCACCACGCTGGCCAGATCGCGCAGGGGAACATGGCGCTGGAGCTGGAACTGACCCGCACCATCCAGCAGCCGTCGCTCGATCAGTTCAACCAGACCATTGCCGCGTTGGACGCGCGACCGTTGCCGTCTGCGGCGGAAGTGAACCAGAACGAGCTGCGCCACAGCTACTACGCTGCGGGCGTTGCGCTGTCACCGGCGTGGGAGCAGGCCATTGCCCTGGCCACGGCACGCACGCGCGAGCAGCACGGCATTACGGGTCCCACGCTGCAGGAACTGGGGCCTGTAGCCGAGGGCAACGCGGGCGCGTCCCGGCCCATCACCCATTACCAAGTGGGTCAGGATGGCGTGGCGCGCGCCGTCGCGACCACCAGCACGCAGGAGCTGCAGGCCGCATGGAATGAGGTGCGCGCGCGTGCCAATGAGCAGGCGCCGTTGCCCGACTCGCCCGAGCTACGCATTGCAGCGCTGTCGGCGGGTGAGCAGGAGGCGTACCGGCAGGCAATGCAGGAGGCAAATCGGCTGGGTGCTGCGCAGGTAGATGCAGGACAGGCTGCACGAGCAGCCGCGCAGGTGGCACATGGCGACAAGCCATCCGAGCAGGATGGGAACGTGGAAGTGCGGCCTGAAGAGCCGGCGACTGCGCAACCCATCGCGCCTGCGGCGGTTGCGGCAGCGCCGCCCGCGATAGGGGTCACGCCACCACCTACTCCCGCGCCACAGGACAAGCCCGCGCCTCAGCGGCACGCCGAGCAGCGCGATCCACCGCGGCGTGAGGCGGAGCCCCAACCTCAGCCCCATCCAAACAGCGAGGCGCCCACCGAAAACCGTACCGCCTCACAGACGCCAGAGCCCGCGGGGCCTACGCAGGCACCCACGGCCGCACCTGAGCGCGCGACGCCACACGCTGCCACGCCTCTGGCAGCGGCAACGCAGACGGTGCCCACGCAGCGCACAGAGCAGGCATCGGAGCCGGAGCGGATGGCCCCGGTGCCTGCGGTTGCCCCCACTCCAAAGCAGGACATGGCAGTGCAGGAGGTGGAACCGGTGCCCTTCAAGGAGCCGCTGCCTGCTGAGCCCGCGCGCGATCCATGGCCTTTGGAGCAGGAAGCGGCACAACACGTGCCAGAGCCCGAACCGGCTCCGTTGGATGACCTCCAGCCCGTCACTGCGGCTGTCACTGTTCCTGCCGAGCCCACGACAGCGCCAGGCCCTGAACCGGCCGCGCCGGCACCGGATGAGGCATCGGGCCCGAACCGGGCGCTGCAGGACCCCACGCAGCCCGGCCACCCCGATCACGCGCTGTATCAGCAGATCCGTGAGGGCGTGGAAGCGCTGGACGCCAAGCACGGCCGCAGCTTCGATGAAGTCAGCGAACGCATGACAGCCAGCCTTCTGGTACTGGCCAAGGACAACGACCTGGAACGGGTGGACCATGTGCTGGTGAGCAACGCTACGAGTGAACATCCGGTCGGGCATACGCTGTTCGTGGTGCAGGGCGAACCGAGCAATCCGGCGCATCAGCGCGCTGCGATGCCGACCGAGCTGGCGGCGCAGACATCAGTTGAAGAGTCACTGCAACAGTTCGACTCTGTCAGCCGTGAAGCGCATCAGCGTGCGCTTGCGAATCAGATGGATCAGCAGCTGGAAGACCAGCGGGTGCAACACGACATCCAGATTCGTGCGGCCAGCGCGGGATAATCAACGTGTGAGCTGCACTGGGCGACCTGCGAAAAGGACCGAAGATGAAGCCACAAGGAAAGCGCCGGATCTGCATGCTCGCTGGACTGCTCGTTCTTCTGGCTACGGGGTGCCGACCCGAGGCGGCTCGCGACGCAGGCTCGATAGCAGAGGCCCATCGTCCGGATCTGGTGCCGCTTGTGCGCGCCATGCCCACCTCGGCAATGGATGAACCATTGGCAGTGGAATTCGATGTGGATGTTCCCAGCAGGAATTCCTCTCCAACGCTCATGATCGGCATTCGGGTCAATCGTACGGACGACGTCCCGGCACTGGAGGCACTGGTCGATGTTCAGGCATCCGGGCTCCAGGCCAACGTCTCCATGGCGCGCCTGGAATCGGGTGGATGGAAGGACGTGCCGTTGCTCCGGCTGGAGTCGATCATCGGGGAACCTGCCCGGACGATTCCCATCCCTGCCGATGGTCGAGTAACCAGCGCGTGGCTGGACGATGCTGACGTACTGGCGCTGCAGAATGCTGGGCTGGAACGACCCGGCGACACCTATGCACAGCTGGCCTTCGCATGGGCGCGCAATCCGTCGCCGGGCCGTTACCGGGTTGAAGTGCAACTGCATTCGCCTCTGACGCAGCTTGATCCGTATCACCCCGAACTGCTGATTGCCTACCTGCGCAGGCCCAAGTAGCGAAGGAGTCAGCTTCTTCCCCTTGGGATTGCTGGCTGGTTCACACATTCAGCATGCCAGTCGTGGCCCCAACTTTGTCCTCCACCTGCCGCCCATCTCACCTATGCCATCATCCGGCCAGGACCGCAGCACCCATCAAGGCTGAACAGGCATGGAGCAGGCAACACGCTACACCGCAACGCTGTACCTGGCCGCCCCCGGCACTCCGCTAAGAAGTGGGGGCATTTCGCCGCGCGGCCATATGTATCTGCAGGTGGCCGCGGGCGACGAGGCCCACAGCTATGGCTTCGCACCACCGCGCCAAGTGCCGGGCGAAACCCGCTCCGGCGTGCAGTACGCGCAGGTTCGCCACGATGATGCGGACGAGCATCTGGACCCGTACTACAGCCGCACCCTGGAAATCACCGAGGAGCATTACGGCTGCCTGCGTGATTTCGCTGAGGAACCGGCCGAGTTCGAATTTGATGTGGATCGCCCGGCCACCATCAATCGCTGCAGCGATTTCGTCTGGGCGGCGCTGCACTACGCCGGCCTGCATCCGCTGCCGGCGCCGCTGGATGGCGGCAGCAACCTGGGCGAGTTCGCGGTGTTGTTCAACCTGCCGGAAATCCAGTGCATTGCCGCGCCGTTCCCGGGCAGCGATCTGAATGCCGAAACCCATCATGCGATGCCCGAGCGCGAGGCCGAGCACCATCGCCAGGGTGACCGCGCCAGCGATGAGCCGCCGCCGACGCCGATTGAAGTGGCCGGCACGCTGCTGGACCCTTCTCATCCCGACCATCGCCTGTTCTCGCAGCTGATCCAGAAAGTGGCCGAACTGGATGCCGCGCATGGCCGCCCGTTCGATGCGGCCAGCCAGCGCATCAGCGCCAGCCTGCTGGTGCTGGCCAAGCAGAACAATCTCTCGCGCGTGGACCACGTGCTGCTCAGCCAGCCGACCAAGAGCAGCCATGCGGCAGAGAGCATCTTCATCGTGCAGGGCGACCGCAACGACCCCGGGCACCGCCGCGCCAGCATCGCCACTGAAGTGGCGGCCAAGACGGATGTGGCCGATTCGCTGCGGTTGAAGGAGCAATGACGCGGCCACAGCGGCGGGGGGCGGTGGTACTGGCGGTGCTGGGCGCGCTGGCGGCATGCCGTGCGTCACCAGCGCCTGAGGTTGCGCCGCCCCTGCTGACGCGCGCACAGGCCGAGTCCCGCACGGTTGTGCCGATCACGCGGGCCGTGCAGTTGCAGAAGGCCGGTCGGATTGCCGAGGTCACGTTTGATTTGCCGGCACCCCAGAAGCCGGCCATTCCGATTCTGAACATCGGGTTGCGGCTGCAGGATACCGACGCGCGGCGGCTGCTGGATGCTTCGGAGAAGATCACTCTCGGACGTTTGCCAGCGCGGCTGCGCCTGGAGCGGATTGATGGCAGCTCGGCTCGTCATGTACAGCTCTGGCAGCGTACCCGCGATGGACGCGACTCGCAGAAGATCGCCGATGATGGCGTGGTCACAGACCTGACGACGGGGAGTGTGGACATCAACAGCTTGGCCGAGGCCGGGTTGTACTCTGAAGACGTGCTCTATCGCACGCTGCAGCTGGCGCAGGCCGGAGGCATTGCACCCGGGCGCTACGTTCTGCTGGTCGACCTTGTGGAGGATCGACCCCAGCTGGATGGCCTGAAAGCAGAATTGATCATTGGCTACCAATCACTAGGAAAGTAGACATGCACAAGGACGATGCCGAACGCTACAGCGTAACCATCCATCTGGCGGCCCCCGGCACGCCGCGCTACGGCCGTGATGCCGAGGGAAACAGGTTCCTGCTGGAGCCTTCGTTCGCGGGGCACATGTTCCTGTCGCTGCGCCGTTCGGGTGAACCCTTGCCGGAGAGCATTGGTTTCACCCACGCAGGCACCAAGGACGAGCCGAACAGGGGCAAAGTCGATGACATGGACGTGTCGGTCTACGACAAGCCCCGCTTCGAGCGCACGATCGAGATCAGCAAGGAGCAGTACGACCGCATCCTCGAGTTCTCGGCGGACCCGAAGAAGCACGGCTTCGACATGAACTACGACTTCTTCGCCAACGCCTGCACCGATTTCGCATGGGGTGCCCTGAACCACGCAGGCCTGCGACCGGTCGGGCTGGCCGGGGAGATCACCAACTACGAGGGCGCCACCAAGGTCCTGGACAACATCCGCGCGGTCAACGCCATTCCGCAGCAGGTGAAGGGCAGCGAGCTGGACAGGGTGCAGTGGAACCCGATGCCGAAGCAGACGTTCCGCGAGTGGATGTTCACCGAGAACGGCGAGCAGTGGCGCGGCAACAGTGCACTCGCGGCAAGCGGCACGCCCGCAGACCCGGCGCACGACGATCATGCCCGCCTCAACCAGATCCACCAGCAGGTGGCCGACCTCGGCGCTTTCGGTGCACGCAACGGCAATGTCAGTGCCAGCCTGCTCGCGCTGTCGAAGGAGCAGCAGTTCTCGCGCGTGGACGAAGTGGTGCTGGGCGAGCAGCACGGTGATACCGCACCGAAGCTGTTCATCGTGCAGGGGGACCCCAGTGACCCGGCACACCAGCGCGCCAGCATGCCCGCGGAGGTTGCAGCGCAGGCACCGGTGGAGGCCTCGTTCGAACGGGTCGCGCAGTTGCAGCAGAACCCGCCGCAGCGCGATGTGCAGCGCCTGCAGGAAGAGCAGCAACTGCAACAGAGCCACGGCCCACGGATGGCATAGCCGGCGGACGCGGTTCCAAGGTCGAACGTCTGCCACGCTCAGGCAGACGCACGCCACGCCCCCCACCTGCTACCATTCCCCCGCAACCCCAGCCAGCCCACCCTGCGCAGACAGATGCGGGGCGGGCCGTCGCAGTACGGCCCAGCGAGCCAGGACACCTTCCCGTGCCCATTCAAGGACGCTCGCATGTTCCGTAATCCTCTTTTCCGCTCGGCCGCGCTGGCCGTTGCCGTTTCGCTCAGCCTCGGCGCGCCCTCCGCGTTCGCCGACAACGCACCCGCCGCCAGTGCCACCGCCGCTGTGCAGCGCCAGGCCGTGGCCAAGGGCCTGTACGAGCTGGCCTACAGCCCGAAGCAGAACGCCGTGTTCGTGGCCTCCTCCGGCGGCTTCGGCGATGACGCCGGCCCGGCCCAGGTGCTGCGCCTGAACCCGGCCACGCTGGCCGTGGAAACCCGCATTCCGCTGGAGCGAAAAGCCTTCGGCGTGGTGCTGGATGACGCCCACAACCGCCTGTACGTGGGAAACACCGTGGACCTGTCGGTGACGGTGGTCGACACCGCGCAGAACAAGGCCGTCGGCACCATCCAGCTGATGGAGAAGAAGACCGGCAAGGATGGCAAGGCCGCCTACACCCACGATCTGCGCGAGCTGGTGGTCGACAGCGCGGCCAACCGCCTGTACGTGACCGGCCACAGCAGCCAGCCGGACGTGAGCAGCGTGCTGTTCGTGATCGATACCACCACGCTGAAGGTGATCAACACCATCGACGGCCTGGGCAATGCCAAGGCACCGGGCCTGGCGCTGGATGCGGCCAGCAAGCGCGTCTACACCAGCAACCTGCTGGCCGACCTGGTGGTGGTGGGCACCGATTCGAACAAGGTGGTGGCGCAGCACAAGATCGCCGCCGAGCAGCCGATGAACATCGCGCTGGACCCGGCCGGCAAGCGCCTGTTCGTGACCGATCAGGGCTCGGAATTCCTGCGTGGTTACCAGGCCAAGAGCAGCGGCCTGGTCAGCAAGCACCCGGGCCAGCGCGTGCTGGTGCTCGACCGCAGCACCGGCAAGGAACTGGCCAGCATCCCGACCGACGCCGGCCCGCTGGGCATCCTGCTGGATGCACCGCGCAAGCGCCTGTACGTGACCAACCGCGAAGCCGGCACGGTGACCGCTTACAACAGTGACAGCTACCAGAAGGTGGCCACGTACACCGTGCCGACCCACCCGAACAGCCTGGCGCTGGATGCGAAGAACAACGTGTTGTTCGTGAGCATCAAGAACGGCGAGAAGGATGACAAGGGCGCCGACGAGAGCGTGGCGCGGATTCAGCTGTAATGCGATGACGCCGGGCCACGCCCGCCGACGTGCCGCGTGAAGAAGGCAGGGTGCAGACCCTGCCTTTTTCTTTGCCCGGTTGCAGTGCCGGAGGCCGCCCGCTAGGGTTGAAGCCCATGGCAGGGAGCCAAAGGGTCTGAATCATGCTGGGTATCCATCGCTGGCTGCGTGCCGGCCTGTTCTTCACGCTGGCGGGCGCACTCGGCGGCTGCAGCAGCAGCGTACCGGACGCGCCGGAGCCGCTGGATCTGGTCAAATCGATCGACGTTGCCGAACCCGGCCAGGAGGTGCGGTTCGAATTCGAGACGAATGCCCGCAACTTCTATCCGGGTCGACCCTATGTGCTGGATCTTGAGGTGCAGCGACACGGACCCGCGCCTGACAGTGAGCCTGACATGGACAGTGTTCATGTTCCCTTCCAGTTGTCCCTGCAGCGCTGGGTCACAGGTGCCTGGCAGGACGTTGCAACCTCTGATGTCTATCAGGCAAGGGCGCGCAATCTGGGTGAGCCGCTCCCCGAATGGCATGCATCGGCAGACTGGCGCTACGCGCAGCAGGTATCGATGGACGCCAGCCGATACAGGTTGAGCATCGTCACGCTGCCGATGGAAACGGGTGCCCGCTACCGCCTGGATGTGCGCACGGTGCAGTCCACCGCTGCGCTCCAGCATTACCCGGCACAGCTGCGGGTCCATGCGGACCCTCTCTCGGGAAAATAGTCGCCATCCCACTGCTGGAAGGAACTGAAGGATTCTTCTTATGGATAAGCCGCGCTACACCGTAGAAATCGTCATTGCCGCACCTGGTACGCCGTTGGTGGACGAGAGAGGTGTACAGAAAGTTGTGGATGGGGTTCCGCAAACATCCGGGCCAGGGCACATGTTCTACGTGCTCCATGGGCCGGACAATACCACGCGGAGTTTTGGCTTCGCGCCTTCCGAGCATGGAAGCATGAACGGGCCGGGCGAGGTCATGAAGACCGATGCGGCCGAGTACAAGAGCCCCCATTACAGCCGCACGCTCGAGATCAGCGAGCAACAGTACAAGAAGCTTGAGTCGTTCGGCGCGCACCCGGATAAGTACGGCTTCGATCTGCAATACAAGGACGTGCGCCACAACTGCGTTGACTTCACCTGGGAAGCGTTGAACCACGCGGGCATCGAGCGGAAAAAGAGCATCGACGTGAACGCGCTGGGAGGCGGTATTGGTCAATTGCTTCCCGATGTCCGCATTCCCTTGGAGAGCAAGGGCGCAGGCAAGGATGGATTCCGACCGCTGCGCAACATCCATGGTGTGGACAGCATTGATCCGCCGTTTCCGGACAGCGAGCTCAATCAGAAGAAAACCAATCCCTTGCCCGCGCGCAGCTTCCAGCAACGCATCCTGAGCGACGCTGAGGGCGTGGGCGAACGAAGTGGTGATCATCTCGCCAGGCACGGCAACGATTTGCTGCTCTCGCAGATCCACCAGGGCGTGGCCCTGCTCGATGCAGAGCGGGGCCGCGCCTTCGATGCCACCAGCGAGAACATCAGCGCCAGCCTGTACGCCCTGGCCAAAGCGAACGGCCTGACCCAGGTCGACCACGTGCTGTTGAGCGATCGTACGGCGCAGGCCGATGTGGCGCAGAACATCTTCATCGTGCAGGGCGAGCGCGACGACCCGGCACAGCTGCGCGCCAGCATGCCAACTGCGGTGGCCGCGCAGACACCGGCGGAAACCTCGTTCGAGCGTGCCGAGCAGGTGTCGCAGTCTGCGCAGTCGCGCACGCAGGATGAGCTGCAGCAGCGCCAAGTGCAGGAGCAGTCCGGGCCGCGTATGGCCTAGGGCGGCAAGCGCCACGGCGAGCCGGCATTCTCGCGCTGGGCCGCCAGCAACGCTGGAGGCGGTTCAACCCAGGCGGTGTGCCGGGTTCTGCTGCTGTTCCTGCTCTCGGGCCTGCTGTTCGGGCAGCTGTCCCACGGTGGGTTGCTGCGGGGCAATGCCCAGCTTCTGCATCGACTGCTCCACCGGCGTCTGCGCCGCCACGGCGGTCGGCATCATCGCGCGCAGGTGCGCAGGATTGGCCGGGTCGCCCTGCACCACAAAGATGTTGTGCCCGGCCGGCTGGTTGGCCGTGGCGTTGCTGACCAGCACATGGTCGACCTGCTGCAGGCCCTGCTCGCGGGCGAGCACGGTCAGGCTGGCGGTCAGGCGCTCGCTGGTCTGATCGAACGGGCGACCATGCTGGGCGTCCAGTGTGGCCACGCCCTGGCGGATCTGCTGGTTGAGGCCGTAGTCGGGGTGGTTGTTGGTGATCTCTGCCATGGCGATCGAACGGTAGCGGTGGGTCGTGGTGGGCCCGGTCAGTATAGATCCGGCCCGTGAAGCGCGCCCGAGGGGTCAGTCCGCCGGGCGATGGTCGTAGCTGATCACCCGCTCGGCCAGCCAGCGCCCATCAACGTGGCGCCAGACCTGGATGAAACGGGCCTGCCCTACCCAGCGCTCCACGCCATCCTTGCCGCGTTCATGGAAGCGGTGGTCGCCGATCTCCAGCGCCCGCTCGTCGTGCAGCGGGAACACCTGCAGCGAAGGTTCCACCAGCTCACGGCGCAGGCTCCAGCCGCCCTTGCGCGCATTGCTGCACATGTTGGCCACGCTGCGACGGAAGTCCTCGCGGTTGCTGGCCGACTTGCCGTCCTTGTCATGGAAGAACTCCATGTCTTCGGTGGTCATCGCGGCGGCCTTGTCGGCATCGCAGGCCTCGAAGGCGACGGCGAACAGCTGGGTGTCGGCCTGGCGGATCTGTTCGCGCAGGTCATCGGTGGACGGCGCTGTGGCGACGAGGCCGGCAGCCAGCAGGGGCAAGGTAAGCAGCAACATGGCGAGGCTCCAAGGGTGGTTCACGCAGGCTCGCATGGCATCTGGCCCGTTGCAGCCGGTCTGCGACCAAACGGGTTTTCCACGGAGCGAATGCCCGCATTTGCGACCCGGCCGAGGCGTCGTCGTCTGTGCAGGCGATGTCATGGCGACCGGCGATTCCATCACGGCCGCGATAGGGGCCGGCCAATAGCCTGAAAGCCTCCCCTTCCACAGGAGCTCCCATGCCTGCTTCCCGCATTCGCCTGCACGTTGAAGACACCGGTGGTGACGGCCGCCCGGTCATTCTGATCCACGGCTGGCCGCTGTCCGCCGATGCCTGGAAACAACAGGTGTCGATCCTGCGCGATGCGCAGCATCGGGTGATCAGTTATGACCGGCGCGGCTTCGGCCGTTCCGACAAGCCGGCCGAGGGCTATGACTACGACACGCTGGCAGCGGACCTGGCCGGGGTGATCGAGGAGCGTGAGCTGCGTGACGTCACCCTGGTCGGCTTCTCGATGGGCGGCGGTGAGGTGGCGCGCTATGTGGCCAATCACGGGCAGGATCGACTGCACAGCGTGGTGTTTGCTGCTGCGGTGCCGCCGTATCTGCTGCGCAGTGAGGACAATCCGGAAGGGCCGCTCACCCAGGAAAAGGCCGATGAAATGCGCAGCGGTCTGGAGAAGGATCGTGAGGCGTTCTTCGATGGCTTCACCCGCGACTTCTTCAGCGCCAATGGCCAGTTGATGGTGACCGAAGAGACGCGTCAGGCGGCGATCGCGCTGTGCCATCAGTCCGATCAGACGGCGGCGCTGGGCTGCATGCATTCCTTCGCGACCACCGATTTCCGCGGCGACCTGAAGAAGATCACCGTGCCCACCCTGATCCTGCACGGCGACAGCGATGCCATCGTGCCCTTCGAGGGCTCTGGCGAACGCACGCACCGAGCCATTCCGGGCAGCGAAGTGGTGATCCTTGAAGGTGCGCCGCATGGCTGCAACACCAGTCATGCTGATCACTTCAATCTGGCACTGCTGAACTTCCTGAAACGGTAAGCTGCCGCGATGCGCGAACCGAAGACACCGCCGTGGAAGAAGCCCAACCCCAAGGGCCAGACATCGCAACCGCTGTCGGCCGCCCAGAAAGAGGCAGCTCGGCAGCGTGCGGAAGAGAACGGGCGGCGCTATCCGAATCTCGTGGACAACATGTGGGCGGCGAAGCTGCCGCGCGGATCCTGATCTGTAGAGTCGAGCCATGCTCGACTCCGTTCTGCATCCATCCATGCATGGCGTGGATCTACTGCAACAGCAGCCGAGCGTGGGCTCGGCTCTACAGGTCGGCCAGCGGCATCCAGCCGGGTTCCCACCAGGGTGAGATCTTGCCCTGACGGACGGTGATTGCCTCAACCGACATTCCCGCCAGTCGCGCAAGCTCAGCACGCAGCCATTCGGCGTCCACCGGCACGGCCGTAGCCACCTGCAGCCGGTCACCCTGATGCCTCACCTGTACCGGTAGCGTGGCGCGCGCATCATGCTCGCCGCCGGTGCGCCCGATCGGGTAGCGCATTGTTACCGGCCGCGACAGCTGCGTCAGTGCTGGCTGCCACGCCTGCAGCACGAGGGGCTGCCTGGCGGCGGGAACATGTACTTCAGCAATCGTAGCCGGGTAGCCGGTGATGCTCTCGACCATGACCTGGAAGCGCGCGCCATCCGGCACGACCAGCACGGTGGCGATCAATGCGGAGAGCGAAACGAACACCGCCGCGAGGTTCCAGCTGCGCGGTGCGGTGGCCGGGCGCGTTGCGGTGCGCAGGCCCGGTTTGCGCCGCCGCTTGCGCGCGTAGATGCGCCGGTCCTTCCTGCGCGGGCTGCTGCTGTGCTCGGGCAGGTTCAAAGGAACCCGTGGAAGGCGCGCTGCGCGGGCCTTGATCAGGCGCGACAGCAGCATCCACGCGATCACGAACGCTAACAGCGGAAGCAGCGTTCGCACCCACAGATACAGCGTGACCATCCACAACACCTCTACAGACGACCATCCATGCTCATCCACATCCTACCGGGACCGCGTGCCGGTTGTCGTATCCGCCAGCCGACAGGCACAGGGCGCTTGGTTAGGATGGTCCTTTGTTGTCACGGATGAACCGATGGTCTCTGCTGCTACCCGCTTCTGTCGTATCTGTGGTCCCGGCCCGATCCTGATGGTGCTGCAGGTGGTGGCGCTGCTGTCGATGGCGCTGGCAGCCGGCTTCTTCCATTACCGCGTGGATCTGCTGCTGGAGCCGGTGGATGAAACCTGCGGCGGCCCGGATCCGGTGGCACGCATGCAGGTGGCGGAGCAGTTGATGGCCCGTTCGCTGGCGCTTGAGCCTTGGCAGCCGCTGCATTGGATTCCGCTGGCCGGCGTGGTGCTGGCCATGCTGGGCGCGATGTCGATCAGTCTCTATCGGCTCGGGCGCCTACCGGGGAGACTGCGCCTGGCCAACTGGGGAATGATGGCACTGCATGGCGTGATACTGGCGTTGGCCAGTTGGGCGCTGCGTCTGTACGACACGGCATGGACCAGCGTGGCGACGCTGTCTCCTGCGGCGTGCATGGTTGAGCTGGGTGAGCAGGGCAGGTTGCCGCTGGCGCAGGCGCAGCAGGTGGTGTTCGAGATCCTCACCCATGAGCATGCGCCGCTGCTGCGCAACCCCGATGATCTTGCTCTGGTGCTGGTCGCGCTGATGCTGACGGCGATGGCTGCGGGATTCATGCTGTGGCGGGCGATCGTGCGCGAACGTCAGGTGCAGTCGTCCAGCCCATAGCGGGTGTGTGACCAACCACGCGCCCGCAATCGCGCTAAAGTCAGCACTTCGCTCCTGCAAGGAAGTGCTGATGCGTTGGTTGCTGCGTGCCGTGCCATTGCTGCTGTGTTCGTTGGCGGTACATGCCGCCGAGATGGACCGCCGGATTGCGGTGACCATCGACGACCTGCCGTGGGCACGGGTGGACGAGATCGTTCCGCCGAACCTGCAGTTGCGGCATGAAGCGTTGATGGCACAACTCCGCCAGGCGGGTGTGCCGGTGGTCGGCTTCGTCAACGAGAACAAGCTCGAGATCGACGGGCAGGTGCAGCCGGCGCGGGTGCAGATGCTGCGCGACTGGCTGGACGCCGGCTATGTGCTGGGCAACCACACGTATTCGCACATGGATCTGAACGCCAAGGGTGTGCCTGCGTTCCAGCAGGATTTCCTGCGTGGTGAAACGGTGCTGCGGCCCTTGCTGGCCGAGCGCGGACTGAAGCCGCAGTGGATGCGCCATCCCTATCTGCGTGCCGGACGCACACCGGAAGAACGCGCGGAGATGGACGTGTTCTTCAAGCAGCATGGCTACCGCGTGGCACCGGTGACGGTCGACAACGGGGAGTGGGTGTGGGCCTTCGCCTATGCCAACGTGATGAACGAGCAGCCCGATTCCCCGGCGCGCGAGGCGACGCTGGCGCAGCTGCGCAAGGGCTATGTGCCGTACATGCTGAACAAGCTGGACTACTACGAGAAGCAGTCGCAGGCGCTGCTGGGCTACGCGCTGCCGCAGGTGTGGCTGATGCACGCCAATGAGCTCAATGCAGCCACCTTCGCCGAACTGGTGGCGGCGACCAAGCGGCGCGGCTATCGCTTCATTTCACTGGATGAGGCGATGCGCGATCCTGCCTACGCGCGTGGCGCCGAGGGCTACAGCGGTCGCTATGGCCCGAGCTGGCTGCACCGCTGGGCGATGGCCGAGAAGAAGCCGAAAGACTTCTACGCCGGTGAACCGGAAGTGCCGAAGTGGGTGATGAAGCTGGCCAAGGTGGATTCGGAGTGAGGCTCAGCGCTTGACGGCCAGCACACCGTCCAGCGCCAGTTCGGCCTTGAAGCCGGCCTTTTCCAGGCGTTTGGCCACTTCACGTGGCACGTCGCGGCCGCTGGTCAGCTTGTTCGGCGCGCCGGTGTAGTGGAACAAGCGCCCGCCCTTGCGGATGACGCGGGCGAGGTGGTCGTAGAACACCTGCGAGTACAGTTCGCCGGCGATGCCGAAGCGCGGCGGGTCGTGCAGGATCGCGTCGACGGTGTTGCTGGCCACCTGTTCAATCTGCTGTGAGACATCGCCGTGGCTGAACTGCAGGCGTCCACCGGCCGCGGCCGAGTCCGGATCCGGGGACCACGGGTTGAGCGTGCGCAGCCACATCACATCGGCGTTCTTTTCGAACGAGCGGATCTGGCCGACGCCGGCCTCCAGCGCGCAGGCGGCGAAGTAGCCCAGGCCACCGCAGGTATCGAGGATGACCTTGCCGGCCGGGGCGACCAGCTCGACCTTGCGGCGCGCGTCCTCGAATGGCGACAGCTTGGAGGTGGGCAGCATCTTGATGCCGTCGATCTCGAAGGTCGGTGCGCCCCATTCGGTCGGCACCAGCTTGATCAGCGAACCGCTGTAGCGCGAGATTGGCGCGAAGTCCTCGCCGTCCCAGTAGTACAGCGTGCGGTCCTTCAGCTTGCCCGGCCACGGGTAGGCCTGGCCACGGAAGTGGAAGCCGTCGGCGTTCAGGGCCACGCTGTCCTCGCTGCGGCCAAGGTCGAGCGAGCCCTGCCAGTCGGCAGTGCCCTTGTCATGGGCACGGCGCAGGGTGTCAGCGCTGTCGCGGGTCAGCAGGGGGCCGGTGTAATGGGGCACGGCGGGTACCGGGGCGGTTCGGGGGAGGGCATGGTACCGCAGGGCCTTGGCAGGGTTACTGAGATTCCGTAGTACAGGCCCAACCGGATGAGGGACTTGGTAGAGATGCAGTACCCAATGAGGGCGTCATGCCCATGGCGGCGCAGAATTCTTCGTGGAAGTCTCGTGCCGCTGAGGGCTGAAGAGCGTAGTGATAGGTCAGTATTCCTTCTTCATTCCTGATGAGAAGTTGCTGGATGCATATCATGTTTCCGGAACTGTCAGGGGCCAATGTGCTACGGATGACGATAGGCGTCCCGGACAAGCTGTAGTCGGCACTCAGTTGGCCCGGAAGGCACGATCCTGATAGGAAAGTCAGGGATTGAAAGATGGCGGCGATCATCGGGATGGGATCATGAGCCTGAGCAACGAGGGGGACTTCGTCACCCTCACTGCTTCGTCAAAGGGTTCGGATGTCAGTTGGCTCTGATGGAGCCGCGATTGCTTGCACAGGCACGCGGTACACAGCCTTCCATCAACGTATTCATTGTCTGTGGGGCATGAGCGAAGCAGAGTACTCTTGCGGTATGGCTACCCACTGTGTTTGGTGGGTAATACTCGTTATAGAAGGTATGGCACCTCCCGTTGTCTATTTGCGCGCTACCCTGGATGTTCCCGCTGACTGAGCTGTTGAATCTTACGGTTCCGTAGGAAATGAAGTTCTGGCCAGCTGATACCTGTCCATTTGGTGCATAGGCGATTACATAGTCAGTACTCTTTGCGTCGCTAGTACTGTTCGACTCGATGCTTGAGCAATGCCACGCGGCGCTTCCTGGCCCCACTGTGATGGACTCGCCCTTGGCGGGGTTCATCCCGATATCCGCGCAGGAAGCCTCGTGATACTGCTTCGTCGCTTGCGTTTGATCGTCGTAGCGATATACATATTGTCCCTTCGAGTTGCGATTGAGGGACTGCTCCACACTGATCGTTCCCCCAATGAAGTCAGGCCATTCCGCGCTGCGGACGATTCTTGATGGGGTCTTCGCTTCGTCAGCGATTTGTCCATCAGCTGGAGTTCCGTCTCCTGCCTGAACGGATGCAGAGACAATGAACGTGAGAATCGCTATCTGCAGTTTCATTTGAGCCTCTCAGATCTGGGTGAGGCTCCATCTTCATTACTTGCCCCATTGCATTTTGGGGCGCATCAGGCAGTTCTTCGGATTTCAAACATTTCTCAATTTTGTCTGTCGCTATTGGCACTTCACCGCATACACCGGCCCGGCCCCAATCAGCATCAGTGCCATGTAGTCACTGTCACTGGCCTTGCCCTTCAGCGTCGCGCCCTTGTTGAAGTGGAAGATGCCGAAGCCGCCGGCCATGCGGATCAAGGCGCTGTCGATCTGTTCGGCGTCGTCGCGGAAGTAGCGGCTGATCTCGCTGCGGGTGGCCTTGTGCAGGGCATTCGGTTCGCGCTGCCACTGCTCGCCGCGGCTGAAGGAGACGAAGTACTGGCCGCCTTCCTTCTCGATGCGGAAGTCAGCCGGTTTGCGCGCGCTGGTGGCGAAGCAGCCCTGCAGTGGGTCGGCGGAGAAGGGAAGCCCGGCGTCACCGCTACAGGCGGTGAGCAGCAGGAGTGCACCGGGCAGCAGCAGGCGGAGCGTGCGCATGGGATGTCCCGACGGGGCAGGTGCGGCTAGTGTAGGCAGCACGCGGGCACGGCCCGTACAGAAATTCGGCAAGGACAAAGGGGTTTTCGGATGGCGCAGGGCAAGGCACCGTGGTGCGGCGTGGCCAGTTGGCTGGGGATCGTGGTGGGCTGGGGCGCGGGCACGTTGGCAGCGCAGGCGGCGGGAGACAACAGCCTGGCGGCGGGGCTGGGCGTGGGCGTGCTGGGCGCGGCACTGGTGGGCGGTGGCCTGGCGGTAGCTTCGCGCGTGCGCGGTGAGCGCTGGCCGTGGATCGGCATCGGTGGTGCGGTGCTGAGCGCGCTGCCGCTGCTGATGTACCTGCTGCGGATGATGTTGAAGCTGTAGTTGTAGAGTCGAGCCATGCTCGACTTGTGGGCAACGCAGCCAGGCATGGCCTGGCTCTACTGGTCAGCGGCGGCCGGAGCATGCCATGCCGGCCAGCGGCCGGCACTACCCGGCGTGGATCATGCGCTGCGGTGAATCTCCACCGTCACGTGCACCAGCTCCTCATGAATCGCCAGCGCGTTGCGCACGGTATCGGCATCCAGACTGACGTCGCTGGTGACCACGCTGGCGCTGACCGCGTACTTGCCGCGACCCACCTGCCAGACGTGCAGGTCGGCCAGGCGTGCCGGCCACGGGCCCTGTTCGATCACCTCGCGTACTTCGGCCACCACCGGCGCATCCATCTGCGCGTCGAGCAGGATGCGGCCACTGTCGCGTAGCAGGCCGATCGCCCAGACCGTCACCAGCACGGCGCCGACCAGGCCCATCACCGGGTCCAGCCAGGTCAGGCCCAGCAGCTTGCCGCCAAGCAGGGCGACGATGGCCAGCACCGAGGTGGCGGCGTCGGCCAGCACGTGCACGTAGGCCGAGCGCAGGTTGAGGTCGTGACCGTGCGCATGGCTGTGGTCGTGGTGATCGTGATCATGCCCATGGTGATGGTTGTGCCCATGCCCATGATGGTGATGCGCGTGGCCCGGGCTGTCGTGCAGCCACCAGGCGCAGAGCAGGTTCACGCCCAGCCCTACCGCCGCGATGGCGATGGCTTCGTTGTAGTGGATCGGCGCCGGTACCCACAGCCGCTCCAGTGATTGCACGGCCATCAGCGCGGCAACACCAAGCAGTGCGATGGCGCTGGTATAGCCGGCAAGGATCTCGATCTTCCAGGTGCCGAAGGCGAAGCGCGGATCGTGTGCATAGCGCCGCGCACAGCGGTAGGCGAACACCGACAGGCCCAGCGCCAGCGCGTGCGAACTCATGTGCCAGCCGTCGGCGAGCACGGCCATGGAGTTGAACCACCAGCCGCCGACGATCTCTACCAGCATCATGGCGACGGTGAGCCACAGGGCGCGGCGGGTATTGCGTTCGGCCAGCGGGTTGCCGTCGTCGAAGCGGTGTTCGTGGCGGCGGGCGGCGGCTAGGGCGTCCAATTGCATGGCGGCGGGAGCTGGAGTGGATACCCCCATAGGGTATATGATCGCGCCATGGCTCATGTACACAAGAATCGAAAGCAGCTGCTGACCCGGGTACGCCGCATCGCGGGTCAGGTGGCGGCGTTGGAGCAGGCGCTGGACAAGCCCGAGGGGGAAGCGGGGGACTGCGCGGGCGTGCTGGTGCAGGTCGCCGCCGTGCGCGGTGCCGCCCACAGCCTGCTGATGGAGCTGCTGCACGAGCACCTGCAGGAACACGTGGTGGGTGCCGATGACCCGCAGCAGCGGGCGGACGAGGCCGCGGTGCTGGTGGAGCTGCTGCGCCGCTACGGCAAATAGCAGGTAGTGCCGTCCGCTGGCCGGCAACTGCAGGTTGCGTGCGGCGTTCATGGGGTTGCCGGCCAGCGGCCGGCACTACCCGTGCCGGTGCCGCGCGTTCCAGATGTGCGTGGCGGCCAGCAGCAGGCTGCCGGTGACCGTCATCGGTGTCTCCCAGTCGTGCGAGGGCAGCGCCAGCGCGCCGGCCAGCAGCAGGCCGAGCCCGGCGCCGGCGGTGGCCCAGGCCAGCACGGGCAGTGGGTGACGGCGCTCGGCCCGCCACAGCGCGTAGCCGGTCAGTGGCAGGGCAATGGCCACGAACAGCAGATGCACCCATTCCGCTTCGGCCCACGCGCCGAACAGGGGCAGTGCGGCGGCCAGCAGGGGCAGCGCCAGGCAGTGCAGCAGGCACAGGCTGGACAAGGCGACCGCGCCGGCATCGAGCAGGGCGGCAGAAGGCGACTTCATCGGGGGAGGTTCCTTGCGCGGCAATTGTTATACAGTAACATTTCCGTTCCGCAGCCAACCCGCTCCGACATGAACACTGTTTCCCGCGCCGACCGTCGCCTTCCGGTCACCGTGTTGTCCGGCTTCCTGGGGGCCGGCAAGACCACCCTGCTCAACCAGATCCTGCGCAACCGCGAGGGCCTGCGCGTGGCAGTCATCGTCAACGACATGAGTGAGGTCAACATCGATGCGCAGCTGGTGCGCGAAGGTGGCGCCGAGCTGCGCCGCACCGAAGAGACGCTGGTGGAGTTCAGCAACGGCTGCATCTGCTGCACGCTGCGCGACGACCTGCTGCAGGAAGTGCAGCGCCTGGCCGAGGCCGGCCGCTATGACTATCTGTTGATCGAATCGACCGGGATCGGCGAACCGATGCCGGTGGCGGCCACCTTCGCGGTGCGCGACGAGCACGGCTTCAGCCTGAGTGACATCGCACGGCTGGACACGATGGTGACGGTGGTCGACGGCAGCGCGTTCCTTGCCGACTTCGGCTCGACCCTGCGCCTGGCCGAGCGCGGCCAGCAGGCCGGGCCGGACGATGATCGCGGTGTGGTCGATCTGCTGTGCGAGCAGGTGGAGTTCGCCGACGTGATCGTGGTCAGCAAGGTCGACCAGGTGGACGACGAGGTGCTGCAGGACACGCTGGCCGTGCTGCGCGGGTTGAACCGCGATGCGAAGCTGCTGCTGTCCAGCTTCGGTGATGTGCCGTTGTCCGAGCTGCTGGATACCGGCCGCTTCGACATGGAGCGTGCGCAACGCGCACCGGGTTGGGTGAAGGAGCTGCGTGGCGAGCACACGCCGGAGACCGAGGAGTACGGCATCGGCAGCTTCGTCTACCGTTCGCGGCGTCCGTTCCACCCCGCGCGATTCGCGCGCGCACTGCAGTCGGGCATGCCCGGCGTGATCCGCAGCAAGGGCTGGTTCTGGCTGGCCAACCGCATGGATTGGGTAGGTGAGCTGAACACCGTGGGCGCGGCGACGCGCACGCAGGCGGCGGGCTTCTGGTATGCCGCGCGCGACCGCGTGCGGGCTGGGCTGGAAGACACCACACCGTTGTTGCCGCCGACGCCGTTGCCATACAGCGACCTCGGCTGGGCGCGGCAGCAGGCTGATTGCTGGAGCGCGCCGCTGCCGGGCCTGGAGCAGTTCCCGGACAGCGCGGCGCACGCGGCAATGGCGCGACTGTGGCATCCGTTGTGGGGCGACCGCCGCCAGGAGCTGGTGGTGATCGGTGTGCACATGGACGAGCGCGCGGTGCGTGCGGAGCTGGATGCGTGCCTGCTCAACGACCAGGAGCTGCGGGCGGGGCCATTGTTGTGGCACCAGTTGCCACAGGCGTTCCCGGTGTGGAAGCGTTGACGATGCGTTGAGGTTCTTTGGGCTGCCGGCCAGCGGCCGGCACTACCCCGGGTCGATACGCCATGCGTGGATGGCCGACATGGCGGAGTCGAGCATGGCTCGACTCTACAGAATCGAATCCACGTATGGCGTGGATCTACAACGCGTCGCGCCACTGCCAACCTTCGTTGCTCACCTGCAGCACCTGGGTCGGCCGCAACGCCTGCAGCAGGTGCCGGTCGTGGCTGACCATCACCAGTGCGCCCGGCCATGCCGCAAGCAGTTCTTCCAGCGCCTGTAATGCACTGAGGTCCAGTGCATTGCCGGGCTCGTCCAGCAGCAACAGCTGCGGCGCGGGATCGGCGTACAACACGCTGGCCAGTGCGCCCTTCACCCGTTCGCCATCGCTGAGGCTGCGGGCGGGACGCTGGATGCGCTGCGCATCCAGTCCCAGCAGCGCGAGCCGGGTGCGCAGATCGCCCGGGTCCGCACCCGGATTGGCCACCTGCACGCTATCGAGGATGCTGCGCTCGCCGGACAATCCCAGCAGCTGCTGGTCGAGCAGCGCCAGCGGTGCGTGGCGTTGCACCGTGCCTCCGCGCGTTGGCAGCTGGCCCGCCAACACACGCAGCAGGGTCGATTTGCCGCTGCCGTTGTCACCGACCACAGCAATGCGCTGGCCGCGGCGGATCTCCAGCTGCAACGGGGCGCTGCAGCCATGTGGGAGGACCAGATCCTGCGCCTGCAGCAGGCGTGCGCTGCCACGTTCCCCATCACCGGAAAACAGTGCGAGCTCCGGTGCGACGTGCACGGCTGTCGCCGCTGCACGCAGCTGCTCTGCACTGGCCTGCAGGCGTTCGGACTGCACCTGCTGCGCGCGCCCATGACTGGCTTCGGCACGCTGCTTCTGGCGGCCAAGCAGGATCGGTGCCTGGTTGGCCTGCTTTGCATCACGGTTGCCACGTGCCTGGCGTTGCTGCTGGCGCTCGTGCTGTTCGCGTGCACTGCGTTGCTGCTGCCGATGCTGCGCACGTGCATGGTCAAGCTGGGCGGCGGCGGCTTCACGTTCGGCGGCGCGCACTTCGGCATAGTGCTGCCACGCGCCGCCATAGCGATGCAGGCCACGCCCATCAAGTTCGACAATCTGCTGCATGCGGCCCAGCAACTCGCGATCATGACTGATCACCAGCAGGCCACCGCGCCACTGCTGCAACTGTTCGTACAGCTGTTGGCGATGGCGTGCGTCGAGGTGGTTACTGGGTTCGTCCAGGATCAGCCAGTCGGCACCGCTGGCCCAGGCGCCGGACAGCGCCACCTGCATGGCCTGGCCGCCACTGAGGCGCGCGGCCGGCTGGGCGGGATCGAGGTCGTCGGGAAGCTGCAGCGCACGCCATTGCTGCTGCAGGCGTTCACGCAGATCCCAGCGGTCGCCGATGCAGGTGAAGTCGGCCTCATCGACGCTGCCGGCTTCGATGCGTGCGAGCGCGGACAGCGCTTCACCCACACCGGCCAGTTCACCGACCGTGCCGGCGGGTGGATAACCGGGTGTCGGCAACAGGAACACGCGGCCGCTGCCACGTACCTGGCCGTTGTCGGGCGACAGCCGGCCGGCCAGCAGGCGTGCGAGCACGCTTTTGCCAGCGCCATTGGCACCGACCAGGCCGGTAGCAACCGGTTCGAAGGAAAACGTCAGATCGGAAAACAGCGGGCGGCCGTCGGCCAATCGATACGACACGCGATCGAGCGTGAGGGAATGCGGGGTCATGCGACCTCCATGGATGCCGGGTTCTCCCCTGCGCGCAGGGGCGGGAAGAGTCAGGCCGTCTGTTGTGAAGACGGCGGCATCAATGGCGCATTGGTCGCGAGCCTCTGGGAGGAATGAGCGGCCAGTATAGCGGGGTTGGCTGAATGGTTTGATGGCGCGACTCTACAAAGGCATCCACGCATGGCGTGGATCTACTGTGAGCCGGGCATGGGGTGGATCGATCGCCTAGGGCACGGTTTCCAGGCGCGCGCTGACGAAGTCGATGAATACCCGCAGCTTCGGAAGCACGTGGCGGCCCGACGGCCACAGCAGGTGGAAGATGCCGCAGGAGTGCACATGCTCGTTGAGCACGGTCACCAGCCGGCCGTCGGCCAGTGCATCGCGCACCGAGTGTACCGGCACGAATGCCAGGCCGATATCGCGCAATGCAAGCGCCACCCGCGCTTCGATGGTGTTGGCCACCATGTGTACTGGCAGTTCCTGCGGTGTTTCATGGTCGGGCCAGTGGATCGGCCACAGTTCCAGCTTGCCGGTGCTGGGGAAGCGATAGTGCAGCAGCGTGTGCTGCATCAGATCGGCCGGCGTGCGCGGCGTGCCGCGCCGCTGCAGGTACGCCGGCGAGGCGACGATGCGGCGTGGGAACACGCCCAGGCGTCGTGCGTTCATGCGTGAGTCGCTGGGCTCGCCGACGCGCAGCACGGCATCGAAACCCTCCTCGATGACATCGACCAGGCGGTCGCTGAAATCCAGATCGAGGCGGATGTCCGGATACGCGGACATGAACTCGGCCATCAGCGGCAGAGTGAGATCACCCACCAGCGGCAGACCGATGCGCAGCGTGCCACTTGGTGCGGCATGCGGTTGCGCCAACTCGGTGCGCGCGGCATCGCGCTCGTCGAGGATGCGCCGGCAGCGTGCCAGGAACAGCTGGCCCTCGGCGGTGAGGGTGATGCTGCGCGTGCTGCGGTGGAACAGGCGCACGCCCAGTGCCTGTTCCAGCCGGGCAACGCATTTGCCGGCGGCCGAGGCCGAGATGCCCTGCAGGCGCCCGGTCTCGACGAAGCTGCGGGTGTCGGCCGCGTGCACGAAGGTCTGCAGATTGGCGAGGTTGTCCAGGACTGACATGGGCGTGCGGGCAATGAAAGCGGCAGGGTAGGTCGGCGCGGCTGTAGCGGACGGCTCCGCCATCGCAACACTGTGGTGCGAAGTGGTGTGGAGCCCGTTGCGGCCTTGCAGTTCCGGCCATCATGCCGATTGCGGACTGCACGGTCCATGATGCCCGGAGCGGCAACCGGCTTTTTGCACGGGGGCGTGGTGCCTAACGTGGCGAGCCTCTCCCCACGGATCACCGCGATGAACGCTGTTCCTTCCCTTGCACCTGCGCCGACGCTGCCGTCGGTGCAGCGGCTGCTGCAGCAGGTCCACCCACAGCGCCTGGTCGGTACGGTGGTGCTGGTGCGCGAGCACGGTGTGCTGCGCCACGCCAGCGCGACCGGGCTGGCCGATCGCGAGTCGGCCACGCCGATGCGGCGCGACCAGTTGTTCCGGCTGGCATCGGTCAGCAAGCCGCTGTTGACCACGGTGATCCTGCGCCTGGTAGCCGAAGGCGTGCTGGACCTGGATGCGCCGGTACAGCGCTGGCTGCCGGACTTCCGCCCGGCGCTGGCCGATGGCAGCACGCCGCCGATCAGCCTGCGCCAACTGCTCAGCCATAGCAGCGGGCTGGGTTACCGCTTCCTCGAAGCCGATGCGGATGGCCCGTACGCACAGGCCGGCGTCAGCGATGGCATGGATGCGAATCCGCTGACGCTGACCGACAACGTGCATCGCATCGCGCAGGCGCCGCTGCTGTTCGCGCCGGGCAGCCAATGGTTGTACTCGTTGGGCGTGGACGTCGCGGGCGCCGTGGCTGAAGCCGCGACTGGTGAAACGCTGCAGGCATTGTTCGCACGCCTGTTGGCCACGCCGCTGGGCCTGCGCGATAGCGCGTTTGCCATCGACGATGCTGCGCGGCTGGCCACGCCCTATGTCACCGACGCGCCGCAGCCGCATCGCCTGCAGGAAGGCGAGGTGGTCGCTCCATTCGAGGGCACCGTCGGCATCGAGTACAGCCTCGCGCGCGCCACCGATGCCAGCCGTTTCCCTTCGGCCGGTGCTGGATTGATTGGCAGCGCCGACGAGGTGATGGCGGTGTTGGAGGCCTTGCGCGATGTGCAAGCTTCGAATCTGTTGCCGCCCGCGCTGGTGGCGGAGATGGCCAGCCCGCAGGTGGGCGAGCAGGGGCCGCCGGAACCGGCCGGCTGGGGCTTCGGGTTGGGCTTTGCGGTGCTGCGCGATGCCGCCGCCAGTGGCACACCGCAGAGCGAAGGCACCTGGCGCTGGGGCGGTGCCTACGGCCATAGCTGGTTTGTCGATCCTGCGCGTGGGCTGAGCGTGGTGGCGCTGACCAACACCCTGTACGAAGGCATGGATGGCGCCTTCGTCGATGAACTGCGTGACGCCGTCTATGCCGATCTGGAGGCTGCACGATGAGCGGCCATGCCATTGATGCGGCGAGTCCTGCCGGCGAAGCTACACACCTGCCGTGGGCCGGCCTGCTGGCGCTTGCAGGTGGCGGCTTCATCACCCTGCTGACCGAGACCCTGCCCGCCGGTGTACTGCGGCCGATGGGCGAGAGCCTGGGCGTGAGTGATGCGGCGGTGGGCCAGCTGGTCAGCGTGTACGCGCTGGGATCGGTGATGGCCGCACTGCCCATGACCGCGCTGACCCAGCGCCTGCCGCGGCGGCCGTTGCTGCTCGCGGCGATAGCCGGCTTCGTGGTGGTCAACACGCTGACCGCCGTGAGCAGCAGCTATCCGCTGATCCTTGCCGCGCGTTTCCTGGCCGGTGTGAGTGGTGGCCTGCTGTGGTCGCTGGTGGCCGGCTACGCGGCGCGCATGGTGGTGCCGTCACTGCAGGGCCGCGCGATCGCAGTGGCGATGGTCGGTTCACCGCTGGCGCTGTCGCTGGGCGTACCGGCGGGCACGTTGCTGGGCCAGCAGATCGGCTGGCGCTGGGCGTTCGCGTTGATGAGCGTACTGGGTGTCGGGCTGCTGGCGTACGCGCGCTGGACACTGCCGGCGTTGCCGGCTGCCGGTGCCGGCCAGCGCACGTCATTGGGCACGGTGTGGCGCATGCCCGGTGTACGCAGCGCGTTGCTGGTGATGGTGTTGTACGTGCTGGCGCACAACGTGCTGTACACCTACATCGAACCGCTGGCGGTGGACGCCGGTGCCGGCCCATGGCTGGACCGCCTGCTGCTGGCCTTCGGTGTGGCTGCCATCGTCGGTATCGGCATTGCCGGTTGGGGCGTGGATCGCCACCTGCGTGCGCTGGTGTGGGCGGCGGTGATCGGCTTCCTGCTGCCGGTGCTGGCCCTGCTGCTATGGCCGGGACAGGCAACGGCGCTGCTGCTGGCGACGATCCTGTGGGGCGTGGCGTTCGGCGCCGTGCCAACCCTGTTCCAGACTGCACTGGCACGTCGCGCGGGTGCTGCCGCCGACCTGGCGCAATCGATGCTGGTGACCGGCTGGAACCTGGCGATTGCCGGCGGTGGCGTAGCAGGCGGCGTGCTGCTGCAGGCCAGTGGCCCGAGCCAGCTGGGATGGTTGCCGTTGCTGCTGCTGGCGGTGACCGTGGCGTGGCTGCTGGCACGGCCGAAGGCCTGGGCGTAGGCGCAGACCAGACGTTACCGAGGTGCCGGCCAGCGGCCGGCACTACCGTGGTCCACGCCATCCACGCATGGCGTGGATCCACCGAGCGCAGCGACCCGCGTTGGCCTTTGATTCTTCTGTTGATTCCGTGGTGGGACGCCGCCGCAATGTGTCCGTGGCCGGGTGGGTGGGCTGCGCAGGGGCGTGAGCCGCATGGATGCGGCGACCGAGCTTACATGGACGTACTTGCAGCGCCCCCTGCGCAGGCCCCCCCCCCCCCCCCCCCCCCCCCCCGGCCCCCCCCCCCCCCCCCCCCCCCCCGGCGCCCCCCCGAGACGCACAACAACACAA